>NZ_JAOZYC010000094.1:0-132473 GCF_035798155.1 Streptomyces endophyticus
GCGGCGGCGCCGGTGCCGAGCCCGGCGCCCGCGACGCCGAGGGTGACCGGCACGATGAGCTGGGAGGCGGCGCTCCAGACGTCACCGAGCACCAACGCGCCGGCCCGGTCGGGCACCAGGAGCAGCGCGGCGCCCCACAGCAGCGCGGCGACGGCCTGTCCGCCGCCGAGCAGCAGGCAGAACCGGCCGAGGCGGTGCGGGGCCCTGCGCAGTACCCGGGCCGCCTCGGCGACGGTGACCAGCGAGAGCCCCATCAGCACGGCCATGAACGGGCCGAGCAGCAGCTCGGCGCCGCGGACCACGCCGACCGCGCCGACGCCGACGATCACGCCGAGCCCGTACGCCCGCAGCTGGCTGCCGCCGCTGTTGCTGACGTTCTCGACGAGGTAGCGGGTGCCGAGGTCGCGGTGCTCGCGCAGCCACGCGCGCGCTCCGGTGAGCCGGGGCCGGATGCCGGACTGGAAGCAGCCGTACGCGGCGGCGACCGCGGCGGATCCGCCCCAGGCGAGCACGAAGGCGGGCACGCCGCCCACACGGGCGGCGACCACCAGGGCGGGTATCAGTGCGACGCACCACACGATGTCGTTGACGAACGCCTTGCGTCCGGTGCCCGCGGCGAAGAAGGCGAACCGCCAGGAGTCCTGGAGCAGCAGTCCGGGCAGGACGACGCCGAGGCAGGCGAAGGCGGGCCCGATCCGGTCGCCGAGGGCGAGGCCGATCACCAGGGACGCCGCGCCGAGCGCGAGGCCGACGCCGAGCGCGGTGCCCGAGGACCGGGTCACCGCCCGGCGCCAGGACGCCTCCGGCACGCCGCTGAAGCGCACCACGAGCGGGTCGGTGGCGAGTCCCCGGGAGACGTTGAGCACCACGCCGTACGTCACCCAGGCCAGGCTGAAGATGCCGAACGCGGTCACCCCGAGCGAGCGCGCCACGTAGATGCCCACCGCGAAGTTGGACACGCTGGAGGCCGCCTGGTCGGCGAGGCCCCAGGACAGCCGGCCGGCGAGGGCGCGCCTGGCGGATCCGGCGGATGCCTTCGTCTTCTCCTCCTCGGTGGTCATCGACGTCATGCCTTGACCAGTCCCGCGCCGTGCAGCGCGTCGGCCGCGTCGGCGACGGTGTCGAACGGCAGCCCGGACCGCTCGGCGACGTCGAGCAGGCTGTGCTCGCCGTCGGAGAGGTTGAGCACCCAGAGCATCGCCATCTGGGCCTGCTTGGTGTCACTGCGCCCGCCGAGCGCGTCGTACAGCCCGCGCCGTCCCAACTGCGGCTCCCCGTAAGGACTTTGGTTGAGGTAGCGGCGGTTGCGGTCCAGGACGGCGAACGCCTCGCGGCACACGGCGAGGGTGTCCGCCATCGCCTCCGGGGAGACGAAGTCCAGGTTGTCCGCGGAGGTGTGGTACTCGGGGTAGCCGGCGTACGGGGTGCGGGTGAGCGAGCCCACGCCCAGGTCGAACCCGGGCGAGCAGTACTGCCGCTCGTCGTATCCGTACGGCGTGAACTCCTTGACCTGGTGCGGCCGTTCGGAGGTGCTCAGCACGTGCCGCAGCACACGGTCGATCTCCGCGTCACCGCGTCTGCTCCGCTTGTACGTGAGGTCGCCCCGGTCGCCCGCGCAGGCCAGCACGAGGCCGTGCTTGACGTGTTCCACGCGCTCCTTGTTGCGGGCGAGCCAGGTGATCGCGCCGATGGTGCCGGGCGCGAAGATGAACCGGTAGGTGTAGTACGGCGTGTGCTTCACCAGCGCGCGGGCCAGGTACGTGGCCACCGCGATGCCCGCCAGGTTGTCGTTGGCGAGCGAGGGGTGGCACACGTGACAGGAGACGATCACCTCGTCGGGCACCTGGCCGGGCACGACGTGCTCGGCGTAGGTGAGGTGGCCGTCCTCCAGGGTGGAGTCGACGCGCACCTGGTACTCGCCGTCGGGCAGCGCGTCCAGGGTCTCCTGGGCCAGGCAGAAACCCCAGTCCGGCTTGTAGTAACTGGTGCGGTACGGCACCCACTTGGGCCGGTCCGGCAGTGTGTGCAGGTGGGCGCGGAGCTCGGACAGCGGCATCGTCGCCGACACCGGGACGCTGTAGCCGAGCACGTGCAGGCTGGATTCGGCGAAGTCGACGACGCGGCGTCCGGACGCGTCGGCGATGTACGCGTCGCGGATGTTCCACTCCTGCGGCACCGTCCAGTCGAGCACCTGGGTGCCGGTCGGTACCTCGTGCACGTCGAGCGGGATGTACTCGCCGACGATGGCCAGGGTGGCGCGCACACCATCGCCGGTGATGCTCCGGCACAGCGGGTACATCCGCTCCACCAGTTCGTACATCTGCTCTTCGATCGCGGTCACGGACGCCACCGCAGGGTGTCGTCGACGGCGCCGGCCTCGGACGCCGCGCGCAGCACGGCGAGGCGGGTGAAGCGGCGGTCGAAGTCGTCCTTGGTGAGGCCGAACTTCCGGTAGGCCTCGGCGAGTTCGAGCGCGCCCCGCTTGACCGTCCACTCGCAGTCGAAGCCGGGGATCGCTTCGCGGAAGCGGGCGAAGTCCACCCGGTAGGAGCGCGGGTCGGCGCCGTTCTCCCCGGTGATGCGCACCTTCGCGCCGGCCACCGCCTCGGCGACCTGTTCGGCGATCTCGGCGACCGTGACGTTGTTGGTCTCGCTGCCGATGTTGAACGCCCGGTCGTGCACCGCCTCGCGGGGCGCGCTCAGCGCGGCCGTGAAGGCGCGGGCGATGTCGCCGGCGTGCACCAGCGGCCGCCACGGGGTGCCGTCGGAGAGCACGAGGACCTCGCCGGAGAGCAGTGCGTGGCCCACGAGGTTGTTCAGGACGATGTCGGCGCGCAGCCGGGGCGAGTAGCCGAAGGCGGTGGCGTTGCGCATGTACACCGGGGTGAAGTCGCCGTCGGCGAGCGCGTGCAGGTCGTCCTCGACGCGCACCTTGGACTCGGCGTAGGGCGTGACGGGGCGCAACGGGGCGTCCTCGCCGACGAGTTCGCCGCCGCCCGCGGCTCCGTACACCGAGCACGTCGAGGCGTAGAGGAAGCGCTTGACGCCGGCCTCGCGGGCGAGGCGGGCCAGCTGGACGGAGGCGTGGTGGTTGATGTCGTAGGTGAGTTCCGGTGCCAGGGAGCCGAGCGGGTCGTTGGAGAGCGCGGCGAGGTGGATCACGGCGTCCACCCCGGCCACGTGCTCGGCGGTGACGTCGCGCAGGTCCACCCGGTGCCCCTGCGGGTCGTCGGGGGTCGGGCCGAGGACGCAGTCGGCGAACAGGCCGGAGTCGAGGCCGACGACGTCGTGTCCGGCGGCCCGCAGGACCGGGGCCATCACGGTGCCCAGGTAGCCCTGGTGTCCGGTCAGTAGTACGCGCAAGGTTCAATCCCCCAGAGTGAGAGCGCCCGGTGTGGGAGCGCCCAGGTCGAGCGTGAGTTTGGTGACGGCGAACGCCTCGGCGTAGCGCTCGTGGCATTCGATGCCGCGGATCCGGGCGAGGCCGAGGAAGGCCTCGCGGTCGTACCAGGGCCGGTGGCGCTGCGAGGCGTAGTGCTCCTGGAGCAGCCGCACCTTGTCCTCGGCGATCTCCGGTGTCAGCGGCTGGTACGCGGACATCCGGCCGAGGTCGCCGTCCCACTTGACGATCTCGTAGCCGAGCACGAGGTGGTCGCGGAAGGCGGTGGGTATCAGCCGCGCGAGGCCGCGGTGGTCCTGGTGCGCGTCGTCGGTGCGCGGGGCGAGGACGAGGTCCGGGTCACTCTGCAGGCGCAGTTCCTCGAGCGCGGACTTGACCTCCTCCCAGTGCGCGGGCAGCCGGCCGTCCGGCAGCTTGTGCACGGTCAGGCGCAGGTCGGCGCCCGGGCAGAAGGCGGCGAGTGCGGCCCGCTCCTCCTCCTCGCGCTCCCCGCCGCCACCGGTGAGCACCAACGCGTCGACGCGCAGGCCGGGCCGCGCCCTGCACAGCGTGAGCAGTGTGCCGCCGGCGCCGATGGCGATGTCGTCGCAGTGCGCGCCCACCGCGACGATCCGGTCAGGACCGCCGGCTCCGAGCCGGATCACGCGCTCACCCCCGCTTCGTCCCGCTCCCATACGGCCCACGGACGGTCGCCGCGCGCGTAGCCGGCGTCGAGTGCGGCGCGCTCCTTGACGGTGTCGGTGGGCTTCCAGAAGCCGCGGTGCTGGTGCGCCACGAGGCGTCCCTGCTTGGCGAGTTGGGCGCAGCCGTCGGCTACCAGGTCCCCGTTCTCCGGTATGTGGTCGAAGACCTCCTGGCGGAGCACGAAGTAGCCGCCGTTCTCCCACAGCGGCATGTCGCTGACCGCGGTGATGCCGCCGACCAGCCCGTCCTCGCCGAGGTCCACGCAGTGGAACGAGGACTGCGGCGGGACCACCATCATCGACGCGCCCGCGTCGCGCCGCGCGAACCGGTCGACCATCTCGTCCAGCGGGGCGTCGGTGAGCACGTCGGCGTAGTTGGCGAGGAACATCTCGTCGCCGTCCAGGTGGTGGCGCACCCGGCGCAGGCGCTCGCCGATCGGTGACTCGATGCCGGTCTGCGCGAACGTGATCGTCCAGTCGGCGATGTCGTTGGACAGCAGCTCGGCCCGCCCGTTGCGCAGCACGAAGTCGTTGGACGTCGTCTCCTCGTAGTTGAGGAAGAAGTTCTTGATGTGGTGCGCCCCGTAGCCGAGGCACAGGATGAACTCCTTGTGCCCGTAGTGCGCGTAGTAGCGCATGACGTGCCAGATCAGCGGCCGGGGGCCGACCATCGCCATCGGCTTGGGCACGTCGTCCGCGGCGCCGCTGCGCATCCGCATCCCGTAGCCGCCGCAGAACAGAACGACCTTCATGCTGACACCTCTTTCGCGGGCACCTCGACGATGCTCAGTTCCGGGATGGGGAAGACGAGGCGGCCGCCCCAGTCGCCCACGTACGACAGCTGCTCGGTCAGCTCGGCCCGCAGGTTCCACGGGAGGACCAGGACGTAGTCCGGCTTGTCCTCGGCGATCCGCTCGGGCGGCAGGATCGGGATGCGGGTGCCCGGGGTGAACCGGCCGTGCTTGTAGGGGTTGCGGTCCACCGTGTAGGCGAGCAGGTCCGGGCGGATGCCGCAGTGGTTGAGCAGCGTGTTGCCCTTGCCGGGGGCGCCGTAGCCGACGACCGTCTTTCCCTGCTCGGCCGCCTTGATGAGGAACTTCAGGAGGTCGCGGCGGACCTTGGCCACCCGGGCGGAGAACTCGGTGTACCCGGACAGCTCCTGAAGACCGGCCGCCTTCTCGCGGGCCAGGACGTCGTTGACGCGCTGCGACGGCTCGCCCGCCACCTCGGTGGGCCGCGCCCACAACCGGATGGAGCCGCCGTGGGTGGGCAGCAACTCGACGTCCACCAGGGCGAGTCCGCCGCTGGCGAGCGCGCGGATCGCGGAGGCGACCGTGTAGTACTGGAAGTGCTCGTGGTAGATCGTGTCGTACTGGTTCTCCTCGATCAGCGTCAGCAGGTGCTGCACCTCGATGGAGACCCAGCCGTCGGCCGCGACCAGGGCGCGCAGGCCCTGCGTGAAGCCCACGACGTCGGGGATGTGCGCGTACACGTTGTTCGCCGCGACCAGGTTCGCCGGGCCGTGCTCGGCGCGGACGGCCGCGCCGGTCTCCGGGCTGAGGAACTCGGTGAGCGTGGGCACGCCCGCCTCGCGCGCGGCGGCGCCGACGTTGACCGACGGCTCGATGCCCAGGCAGCGGATCCCCCGGTCCACCACATGCTTGAGCAGATAGCCGTCGTTGCTCGCGACCTCGACCACGAAGGCGTCGGGGCCGAGCCCCGCCCGTTCCACCGCGTCGGCCACGAACGTACGCGCGTGCTCCACCCAGGACGTGGAGAACGACGAGAAGTACGCGTACTCCTTGAACGTCTCCTCCGGCGTGATCAGCGGCGGGATCTGCGCCAGCCAGCAGTCGGTGCAGACCCGCAGGTGCAGCGGGAACGCGGGCTCCGGCGCGTCCAGTTGGTCCGCGGCGAGAAAGCTCTCGCACGGCGGTGTCGCCCCCAGATCGACGACGCTCGCCAGCGTCGCCGAGCCACAGAGTCGGCACTGAGTCATTTACTGCCCCCCATTGATTCCGTCCCCCATGTGTTTCCTTGCGCTGTGTTTCCTTGCGCTGTGTTTCCTTGCGCTGTGTTTCCTTGTTCCGACCGGCCCGCGATCGCGGAGCGGTACTCCTCTTCCAGGCGCGCAAGGCCGACGGCCGGGCTGAAGCCCTGCTCGTAGCGGAGCCGGGCCGCCCGGCCCATCGCCCGGTTGGCGGCCGGATCGGCCGTGATCCGGCGCAGACAGGACGCGAGCGAGGTGCGCTCGCCCGGCCGGTGCAGCAGTCCGGTCTCCCCGTCCTCGACGAGTTCGACGAAGGCGCCGTGACCGGAGGCGACGGCCGGGACCCCCGCCGCCATCGCCTCCGCGACCACCAGGCCGAACGTCTCCGGGGCCAGCGAGGGCGCCACCACCGCGACCGACCGGGCGACGGCCTTGCGGACCTCGTCCGGTTCGAGCAGGCCGACGTAGCGCACGTCGTCCCGGCCCTGCGCCCAGGCGGACACCTCCCGGTCCAGCGGTCCCGCGCCGGCCAGCACGAGCGGCACCCCCACGCCGCCCTCCGCGGCGATCATGTCCCAGGCGGCCATGAGCACCCGCACGCCCTTGGCCTCGGCGAGGCGGCCGAGGTAGAGCAGTTGCTCACCGTCCCCGTCCCTGCCGGCGCCCGGGTCGGGCACGAAGTTGTGCTTCACGGTCAGCAGCTCGGACGGCATGCCGGAGCGCACCAGGACGTCGCGCTGCGCCGCGGAGATGCAGAAGAACCGCTCGACGCCCGTCCACCAGCGCTGCCGGTTGACGGACAGGTTGACCGCGAGCGGCAGCGTGGCGAGGCGGGAGTTGCGGTAGCAGCCGTGCCGGATCGAGGGCAGCGGCAGCGTCTTACCGACGCAGTCGGTGCACAGCCGGCCGTCCCGCTGCAGCGTTCCGGGCGGGCACACCTGGTAGTAGTTGTGCAGCGTGGCGACGGTGGGCACCCCGACGTCGGCGCAGGCGGCGAGGACCGCGGGCGACAGCAGCGGGAAGACGTTGTGGACGTGCACCACATCGGGGCGGTCCGCACGGAGTTTGGCGGCCAGTTCCTTGCGGACCGCCGGGTTCCACGGCACGAGCAGCGGCACCGCGACCTTGCCGAGCAGCGACCGGCCCGCGATGTCGTCGCTGCGCCGCTCGAACAGCTCGACCCGGTGGCCCGCCGCGCGCAGCAGGGCGACCTCCTCGTCGACGACCCGGTTCTCCCCGCTCGGCTGTCCCGAGGAATAGCGGTTGTGCACCACGAGTACATGCATGGTCAGCTCACCTCCCGTTCCCGGGCCCAGCGCGGGATACGTGGTCGGGGCAGTGCGGGCGCCGGCAACGGTGTGGCCTTGGCGGGCGTCGCCAGGAGCGTGGCGGCCAGGGCCAGATGCAGCAGATACGGCGAGGCGTCGCCCAGGCCGGCCTCGGTGTACGACGAGAGCACGACATAGCTGATCAGGAAGATCGCGCAGGCCCTCTCCAGCGACGGTGGCCGCAGCAGGGCGACGGCGCCGAGGACGAGGAGGACGGACGCGACGAGGGTGACACCGATCAGGCCCTGTTCGTTGTAGACGGCGAGCCAGCTGTTGTCGATCGGCAGCCCGCCGAACGACTTGTCGCCCAGGCCGGTGCCGAAGAACTGCTCGGCGCCGGAGCGGGGCGCCGCGAGGAGCGCGTCCCAGACCTTGGCCCGGCCGGTGAGGCTGGTGAAGTACTCCTTGTTCTGTCCGCGCAGGAACCAGGCCTGGACCGCGGAGGCGAAGCCCACCGCGGCCACCGTCGCCACCAGCACCGCCCATCCGAAGAAGCGGCGGGCGGCGGCGCTGGTCAGCAGGAGCGAGCAGATCGCCAGCACGAGCCCGGCGAGCAGGCCGACCGTGGCCGTCCGGGTGTGGGTGAGCGCGAGCAGCACGAGGCACGGGACGATGACCACCGCCGCGCTCGTCCTGTCGATCCGGCGGCCGACGAGGAGCAGCACGGTGAGCCCGATGATCACCGCCGTGTACTGGCCGATCTGCGGCGGGGTGAGCGGCCACAGCGCGCCGACGAGCCGCCCGCCGTACAGCTCGGGCATGGCGGCGCCCGGGGAGATGACCAGGCCCGCGACCACCGTCACCAGCACCCCGAAGTACATCCGGATGTGGTAGCGGACGAAGGTCAGGCTGCCGTCCCACCAGCAACTCAGCAGCCACAGGGTGCCGACGAAGAGCGCGAGCCGGCCGCAGCGGAACAGCCCGCCGGGGCCGATCCCCAGGCTGGCGATCACGCTGGGCACGAGCAGCAGGGTCAGCAGGAACACGAAGGCGCTGGGCCGGATCCGCAGCCGTGTGTTGAGCGCGAGCGCCAGGGCGAAGGCGGCGACCAGCGAGCCCATGGTGACCAGTTGGATGACGGAGCGCGGCAGCGGGAAGATGGTCTTCGCTCCGGCGGAGCCCATCGTGTTGATGCCGAGCAGCAGCCAGACGATGCCGACGGCCTTGGGTGTGGCGAGCCTGTCCTGTTCCTCCATCTCAGCCACCGGCCTTTCGGTGGAAGGTGCTGCCCGCGTCCTGCTTGTACGGCGCGTCCTGCCAGTCCCCGCGGTCGACGACCCGGCTCATGTCCTCGACGACGAACGTCCACGGTCCGCGGTAGACGTTGTCGTGCCAGCGGTTGTGCTGCTTGCGGGCGATCGCCTCGGCGACCCGCTTGCCCTGGTAGGGCGACCACTTCGGATAGGTGCCGTAGACGGAGAGGATCCCCATGCGGCCGCACTTGTCCGTGCACTTGACGACGGAGGTGTCGAGGATGAAGCGGTTGTCGTGGATGTCGACCCGCTGGGTCTTCCACCGGCAGTCGTCGTAGAGCGGCGGCTTCGCGATCGCCGGCCGCGCGCAGCGCTTGACGTCCTTCACCAGGAGCGTGCACTCACCGGTCGAGGTGTTGGCCGGGCTGTTGCAGAACCGGTTGGAGTTCTCCCAGAGGGTGATGCCGTTCCAGTTGTCCTCCATCAGGTTCCGGTAGATCTCGAGCTTGTCGGTGCGGGCCTTGACCCGCGGTTCGCCGCCCGCCTCCGAGATGTAGATGGTCCCGTACGGGAAGCTGTCGCCGCGCTCGGCCGGTTTGCCGCCGCTGATCCAGTTGTTGCGCCGCATCGTGTTGTCGCGGATGACCGCGTTGTAGCTGGTCTCGTACATCAGCGCGGCGCCGTCGTTCTCCTCGATCAGGTTGTTCTCGATGAGGAAGTCGTTGTTGTTGTTGTCGGCCCAGATCCCGACGCCGCGGTTGTCGTGCACCCAGTTGCCGCGGATGTCGGCGCTCTTGACGGCCCAGAACTTCATGCCGGCGGTGCAGCCGCAGCCGGGCTGCTTCTTCTCCCAGTCGTCGGTGTTGTTGCCGACGACCTCGTTGCCCTCGATCACCAGGCCGCGGGCCGTGTCGCCTTCCTTGTAGCCGTTCACGCCGTACTGCCCGTTGTCGCGCAGGCAGTTGGAGAGGATCTTCTGGCGGGTGCCGGTCATCATCCCGGCGCCCGCGTTGCGCTGGATCGTCGAGCGCTCGATCACCCAGCCGTCGGCCGAGCCGGGGTTGACCACGCCCTCGTTCTGCTGCGGGACGAAGCGCTCCACCGTCAGAGAGCGGATGACGACGTCAGGGGCATGGCCGCCGAAGGCGTACTGGTTGACCTTCCGGCCGTCGAGCACGGCGCCGGGCGCGCCGAGATAGCGGTTCCCCTTCTTGGGGATGACCTGGGCGTAGCGCGCCGATTCGAGCCGGTGCTTGCCCGGCTTCAGCCAGAACGTGGTGCCCGCCCGGTGGCTCTTGGTCTTCTCGGTCAGGTCGTTGACCTTCTTGGGGTCGACCGTGACCGCGCCCTTCGGTGCCTTCTCGGGCCCGCCCGACGGCTTGTCGCAGACGCGGGCCGCCGCCGTCCGGGCTCCCTGCCTGGACGGCGATGCGGACGCCTTGGCCCCGGCGTCCGAGGTGCTCGTACAGCCCGTCGCCGCCAGCAGGACCAGCGTCAGCGGTGCCGCCGGCCACGCCCAGTGCCGCCACTTGATACCCACGTCTCCCCTCCTCCCCTAGCCCAGGAACCTGAGCACGGTGGTGAACTCCCCCGCGCCGTCCGCGCGTCCGCTGCCGATCAGCGTGGTGGCCGGTTCCTTGCGCCCGAATCCTGCGGAGTACCAGCCGAGCGGCGGTTCGGTGGCGCCGCGGTGCGCCTGCCAGGACAGCCGCTCGGGCAGGCCGAGTTCGGCCGAGCGGTCCTCCCCGTCGCGCGTCCAGGTCAGCAGGGCCCGGTTCCCTTCCAGTACGGCGGTGACCTCCGGCCCGAGGTGGAACGCCAGGCGCAGGTCGCGGTGCGGCCCGGTCACCTCGTCGTTGATGGTCAACTCCTCGGCCACGGTGTTCAGTTCGACCCGGCGGCGGTGCGCGGAGGGCCGGTAGCCGTCGTGTTCGGCGAGCCAGCGGTCGGTGCCCGCCTCCAGGACCTGGGTTCCCGCGTGCCGGGTCCACAGGAACGGGCCGCCGGATTCGGACTGGTCGGCGCCGTCGAGCTCCAGGGTGTTGTGGCCGATGGTGGAGCGGAAGTAGCGCCGCCACTCGGGCTGGCCGTGGTAGCAGTACGTCCCCGGGTCGGCGAGCACGTCGACGCCGTCGTGGCGCACCTCCACGGACAGCGCGTCCGCGTGGGCGTGCGCGGCGATGGACAGGAAGCCGTGCGGTCCGCCGTCGCAGCGGCACCAGATCTCGCCCGTCTCCCCTGCACTACGCAGGAGGGTGAGGCCCGCGTCCGCGAAGTGCGCGGGCCGGGCCGCCGGGCGCCGCACGGCGGGTGCGGCGGGCTTGATCAGCGCGGCGAGCAGCGGCGTCCGCACATCGGCGCGGGGCGCCTCGGGCCACCAGTCGAGGCGGCCGAACACGGCGTCCCCGGTGGCGAGGAGCGAGCCCCAGCGGTCGGTGCCCGCGCCGGCCGCGCCGTCGACGAGCAGGCCGTGCCCGTCGTCCGCGTCCCCCTGGCGCGGCGGGCGCAGCCGGTTGTCGACGACGGCCGCGAGCGCGTCGGTCATCCGCAGCAGGACGATCCGTACGGTCGCGGGCAGCGGCACGCCGGCCGCGTCGGCCTCGGCGACCGCCGCCAGGCCCAACTCCAGTACGAGGCCGTGGTATTCGGTGGCCAGTTCGCGGTTGAGGCCGGAGTGGAAGGTGTTGCCGCGCAGGTGCCGCTCCAGCGATTTGAGCGCGCCCTTGCGCCAACGCCGGGACGACGGGAACCAGTTGAACGCGCAGGACGCCGCGAACTGCCCGGCGGACTCGGCGATGACGTGGTTGTTCGCCGAGGAGCCCCGGCTGGGGAAGGCGGCCAGCCAGCGCTGGTGGTGCCAGATCTGGTGCACGGCCACCGGGTTGTCCTCGAACAGGTCGAAGACGCCCGGCCAGCCCTCCAGCAGCCGGCGGATCCACACCCAGGACAGCAGCCGGATGCCCAGCTCGATGCCGCTGATCCAGTGCACGCCGCGCAGCGGCGGGTTGGCCGCCCACCACGAGCGCAGGTGCTCGGCCACGCGCTCGGCGTAGCGGTCGTCCCCGGTGAGCGCGTAGGCGGCGGCGAGCTGCGTGAGGTACTGGTGCCGGGACGGCTCCCAGATCTGCTTGATATCGCCCACCACGTCCTCGTCGCGGTAGGGCACGCCGAAGGCGTAGCCGAACGGCGCCCGGCGGCCGGTCTTGGGGTCGTGCCACCAGTCCGGGTCGACCAGGTCGTCGCGGACCACGCCGAAGAACTCGGCGTGCCCGTACATCAGCCGGTCCGCCTCCGCGATCAGGCGCTTCGCGGCCTCCGGCGGCACCGCGGCGAGCGCCCCTTCGGGCAGGACCGCGGTGAACCGGGCGCCGGTGACGCTCGGGGAGGTGGGCCGCGAGGAACGCCAGCGCCGTCTGCGCGCCGCGTCGCCCACCCGGCCCACGACCTCCTGCGGCCCCATCCGGGAAAGGCGCCGCAGGTACCAGCCCGCACTCATGGTCATCGCTGCCCCGCCAGGGTGACGGGCGCGCCGCCGGCCAGGCCCGCCTGCACGGCGAGGGTGGCCGCCGTGGTGGCGACGAGCGACTCCAGCGGTACGGGCATCGGGCCGCCGGTCCGCACGGCCTTGACGAACGAGGCCAGTTCGGCGTTCTGGCCCTTGTCCCGGGCCTTGGGAAGCCGCGAGCTGACCCACCGCTTGGGGCCGTAGACCGAGGCGCGCACGAAGTCGTCGAGCCGCAGGGCCCTGCCGTCCGCGACCAGGTCGAGGGTCTCCTTGGGGAAGGCCGCCGGGCCGGTGGTGACGTAACTGATGGTGGCGGTGGAGCCGTCCGGGTAGCGGAGCACGACCTGGAGGTCCTCGTTGCCGGGCGTGGCGGTGGCGTGGACCGAGACCGGGTCGGCGTCAAGGAGCCAGCTCGCCGTGTCGATGAAGTGGCCGCCCTCGCCGGCGAACCGGGAGCCCTCGGTGCCCTGTCGGAGGTACCAGCTGCCGTGGTCGAGCCGGCCCGCGTTGACCAGATAGCGCAGGTGCGCCGGGCCCGTGCGGGCGCCGAAGCGCTGCTTGGCCTCGCGCAGCAGCGGGGAGAAGCGGCGGTTGAAGCCCACCTGGAGGCGGTCGTTGCCGGATTCCTCCACCGTCGCGAGGACGCTCGCCAGCTCGTCCTCGCCGAGCGCGAGCGGCTTCTCCACGAACACGCTCTTGCCCGCGAGCAGGGCCTGCCGGGTCAGGTCGGCGTGCGAGCTGTGCCGGGTGACCACGAAGACCGCGTCGATGGACGTGTCGCCGAGCACGGCGTCGAGGTCGGTGGTCGCCTCGGCGAAGCCGAACTTGCGCTGCGCGTTGGCCGCGGACAGGGCCGTCGTGGTGACGACGGTCGCCAATTCGACGCCGTCGCGCCCGGTGAGGTGCGGCAGCAGCATCGACGTGGCGTAGTTGCCCGCGCCGACGAACGCGAGGCGCACCGGGCGCGTTCCTGTGGCCCGCGCCCGACTCGGCTTGGCGGCGGTCACCGCGGGCACGGACACCACCGGCGCCTGGGCCTCCACCGGCTGCTCCGGGTAGCGGAACAGCGCGGTCACGGCCTTGAGTTCGCCGTCCTTCAGGCGCTGGTACGTCTCGACGGCGTCGTCGAAGTCGGCGACGTGGGTGATCAGCGGCTCCACGTCGACGCTGCCGCGCGCGAGCAGATCGAGGAAGCACGCCAGGTTGCGGCGCTCGGTCCAGCGCACGTATCCGATCGGGTAGTCGCGCCCCTCCAGCTCGTACGACGGGTCGTAGCGGCCGGGGCCGTAGGAGCGGGAGAAGCAGACGTCGAGTTCCTTCTCGTAGTACGCGTTCCAGGGCAGGTCGAGGCGGCACTTGCCGATGTCGACGACGCGGCCGCGGTCCCTGCACAGCTTGGCGGCCAGTTCGACGGGCTGATTGCTGGAGCCGCCGGCCGCCAGGTACACCTGGTCCACGCCGTGTCCGTCGGTGAGTTCGGCGACGGCCGCCGCCACGGCCGAGGACTCCGGGTCGCCGCAGGCCTCGGCGCCCTGGCGTTCGGCGAGTTCGCAGCGCGCCGGGTCGGGGTCGACGCCGACGACGCGGACGCCCGCGGCGGTGAGCAGCTGCACCACCAGCTGCCCGATCAGGCCGAGGCCGATGACGAGGGCCGTCTCACCGAGCTGCGGCTCGCCCTGGCGGACGCCCTGGAGGGCGATCGAGCCGACGGTGCCGAAGGCGGCGTGCCGGGGCGCGAGGCCTTCCGGCACGCGCGCGTAGAGGTGCTTCGGCACCCAGTTGAGCTCGGCGTGCAGCGCGTGCTCGTTGCCCGCGCAGGCCACGAGGTCGCCGACCTTCACGTCGTCGACACCGGCGCCGACCTGCTCGACGACCCCGCACAGCGAGTAGCCGAGCGGCGTGTAGGAGTCGAGCTTGCCCATCACCTTGCGGTAGGTGGCGGGCACGCCGTTGGTGGCCACGCTCTGCATGACCTTGGCCACCTGGTCGGGGCGCGAGCGGGCCTTGCCCAGCATCGACATGCCGGCCTCGGACACCTTCATCAGCTCGGTCCCGGTGGAGATCAGCGAGTAGCCGGTGCGCACGAGCACGCCGCCGGGCTTGCACCCGGGCACCGGCACGTCGAGCACCGCCAACTCGCCGCTCTTGTAGTTCTGAACAACTTGCTTCACCCGAACTCCTCTGAATTCCTACGCTGTTGACCGAGTGCTCTTGTCGGACCCAGAGGTCGCGTCGCGATACCAGTACTCGAGGGTCAGTACGTGCCACAGATGCTTGGAGTAGTCGCTCTGCCCGGCGGCGTCCGCGGCGGCGAGCCGCTGGAGCGCGTCGCGCCGCAGGAACCCGGAGCGGACCAGCTCGCCGTCGTTGATCACCTCGCGCACGAGCGGCGCCAGGTCCCGGCTCATCCAGGCCCGCAGCGGGGCGCTGAACAGGCCCTTGGGCCGGTAGACGATCTCGCGGGGCAGGATCGAGGTGGCCGCCTCCTTGAGCACGGCCTTGCCCTGCCGTCCGACGATCTTGCGGTCGCCGGGGAACGCGAACGCGGCCTTGACCACCTCTACGTCGACGTAGGGCACGCGCACCTCGGTGGAGGCGGCCATGCTGGAGCGGTCCGTGTACGCGAGGTTGAGGCCCGGCAGGAACATCCGGGCATCGCCCAGGCACATGCGGTTCACGAAGTCGTCGAGCTCGTTGTCCTCGTAGATGTCCGCGTGCTCGGTCAGCACGTCGTCGACCGCCGGGGCCAGGTCCGGATTGAGCAGCGCGAGCAGCTCCTGCTGGTCGTACATGGTGTAGCTGCGCCGGAACGCGGTCTCCTCCGGCAGATCGGCGAAGGAGAGGAACCGCTTGGCGAAGCGGACCGAACGCAGGCCGCGCCGGGACGTGGCGACCGGCAGCCTGTCGACGGCCGCGGAGAGCCCGCGCCGCAGCGGCCGGGGCACCCGCTGGTAGCGCAGCGCGATCAGGTTGGCCAGGTGCTTGCGGTAGCCGGCGAACAGTTCGTCGGCGCCCATCCCCGAGAGCATGACCTTGACACCGGCCTCGCGGGCGGCCTGGCAGATCAGGTACGTGTTGATCGCGGCGGGGTCGCCGATCGGCTCGTCCAGGGAGTACGTCATCTGCGGCAGCAGGTCGAGGACGTTCGGCGCGATCTCGATCTCGTGCAGGTCGACGCCGAACCGCTGGGCGACCTGCCGGGCGTAGCGCAGATCGTCCGGCATCGCCTCGAACTTGGCGTCCTCGGCGCGGAATCCGATGGTGTACGCGGAGATCCCCGGCTGGTGGCGGGCCGCGATGGCGGTCAGATAGCTGGAGTCGAGGCCGCCGGAGAGGAAGGTCGCCACGGGCACGTCGGACATCAGGTGTCGCTTGGTCGACTCCTCGACGATGGCGGCCAGGTCCGGCTGTTCGCCGCTGCGGGCCCGCTCGCGGCCCTCGGTGGCGACGTCCTTCAGGTTCCAGTAGCGGCCGTGCTCCACCCGTCCGTCGGGCCGGAATCGCATCCAGCTGCCCGGCGGGAGCTTCTCGGCCTCGCGGAACGCGCAGCGCGAGTCCGGCACCCAGTAGTACAGCAGCGAGGCCACCAGGGCCGCGTGGTCCACCTCCAGCTTGCCGCCGGTGCCCGCGGCGAGCGCCTTCAGCTCGGAGGCGAACACCAGGCCGCCGCCGCGCCGGAGCAGGAACAGCGGCTTGATGCCCAACTGGTCGCGGGCGAGCACCAGTTCACCGGAGCGCTCGTCGAAGATCCCGAACGCGAACATGCCGCGAAGCCGGGGCAGGCAGTCCGTGCCCCAGCGCCGCCAGGCCTCCAGGAGCACCTCGGTGTCGGAGGTGCCGCGAAAGCGCACCCCGGCGGACGCCAGCTCGGCGCGCAGTTCGGGTGCGTTGTACAGCTCGCCGTTGTACGTCAGGGCGAGGCCGCCCGAGACCATCGGCTGGGCGCCGGTCTCGGACAGGTCGATGATGGACAGCCGGCGGTGCCCCAGCTGCACGTCGCCGTCGCCGACGGGGTGGCCGTAGCGGCCGGCCCCGTCGGGACCGCGGTGGGCGAGGGTGTCGGTGAGCCGGTCGGTCACGGCCTTCCCGTCCGGCCACCGGTAAGTGCCTGCGATGCCACACATGTGCTAGCGAGCCTCCTGGTCGTTGTCCACGCCCCGTGCGGCCCACGCGGGCTTGCGCTCCGTGCGCCGCGGGCCCGACCCGTTCTGCCGGGCCTGCCGGTCGCCCCGGCCGCGCAGCGCGGTGTGCAGGCCGTCCCAGAGCGTGCCGTCGGTGCGGTCGCGCCGATCGGGGTCGACGAGCACCACACCGATCACCGGGATGCGCTGCTCGGCGAGTTGGCGCGCCACGGTGTGCAGCCATGCGGCGCTGCCGTACCCGGCCCGCACGACGAGCACGGTCTGGGTGCCGAGGTACTGGAGGTCGGTCCACGCCGTGCCGGGCGCCACGGAGCCGACGCCGATGCGGCGGTCCTGGGGCGCCAGGGCCGCGGCGTGCTCGCCGCCGACGACCCTGGGACCGCCCGGCTGCGGGCGGTGGTCGGCGAGCTCCGGTCCCGGCAGTCCGTCGATGACGGCCACCGGGCCCTCCGCCGCCAGGGCCCCCGCGAGGTCCATCGCGATCGCGCTCGTGGTGCGCGCGCAGCCCAGTTCGAGCAGCGACAGCGGTTCAGCGGATCCGTGCACCGTGCGGGTCAGGGTCGCGGTGAGGCGTTCGCGGGTCGCCCGCGTCCTCCTGCGCCGCCCTCGCCGGGGCAGCTCCGCGATGACGGAGGCGCCCAGGTTCGCCGAGATGTCCCGGCGCAGCACGGGGCGGTCCGCCACCACCGCGCCGACCGCGGACAGGGCGAGCCCGAGGACGAGGCCGAGGACGAGCCCGATCGCGGCGTTGGTGGCGGCCGCCTTGGGCAGCGAGTGCTTCACCGCGCGCGGGGCGTCCACGATCTGCGTACCGGCGACGACCTTGGGCGTTCCGGTGCGGGCCTCCGCGGCCCGCTGGTCGAAGTCGGCGATGCGCGAGTTGAGTTCGGCGCGGCGGGCGAAGAGCGTCTCGGTGACTGCCGAGTCCTTGCGGGCGCTGTCCGGCGACCGGTCGCCGATCTCCTTGTTGACCCGGGCGAGCTCCGCTCGCATCCGGTCGCGCTGGTCGAGCAGGGCCTGGGACTCGGCCTTCGCCGCCGCCTGCATCCGGCGCACATGGTCGGCGACGAACGCGTCGGCGAGCGCCTTGGCCCGGTCCACCGCCAGGGCTTCGCTGTCGGCCGCCACGTCGATCTGCAGCACGTTGTTGGTCAGTCCGGTGCCCCGGTAGTCCTTCATGAAGTCCTCGGGGCGTTCTTGGGACTTGAGGGTCTGCAGGGCGTCTTTGGCGATGCGGGTGGTCCCCAGCACCTCGATGTCGGTCCGGATCAGCGTTCCGGTGTCGTTCGGCTGGTCCTCCTCGTGCGCGACGAGCACCTTGGTCACCGCGCTCGGCGGGGGCGGCAGCAGGACCGCCACCGCCGCGCCGACGATCAGCCCGAGCAGCGCCAGGGCGCCCCACAGGCGACGGCGCCTGCGCACCGCGACCACCAGCGCGTGCAGGTCGAGCAGCGGGGTACCCGCCGACGACTCCGAAGTCCTGTTCGTCGTCACGCCGAGCCTCCCGTCGCGTGGCCACGCACCGCGAGCGCGGGAGTGGCGTGGTCCGGCGGCGGCTCCGCGGCTCCCGCCGGGCGGGCCCTGACAGGACCCGCCACGACGATGCCGACGATCTCGTGCCGTGCGTCCGCGCATGCCTCGGCGATGCCGGCGAGCTCTTCCGCGGTCCAGCTGCCTGCGCTGAGGACGACCACGGCGCCCGATTCGGTGCCGCGGTCCGGCACGATCGGCCGGTCCACCGGCACGACGACCACGCGCAGCACCGGGTCGCCCTTGGCCTCGGCGACGAGCTGCCCCGCGGCCCGCAGGGCGAGCTCGTCGCCGTCCGGGACGACGACCAACAGGCGCCGGGGTGCGGGCAGTTGGGCGCGGACGTGGGCGCACACCCGCCGGTAGCGGGTGCGCCTCGCGGCCTCGTCGCCGGAGCGCTGCGGGGGCGGCACGTCCCATCGGACGTCGGTGCCGAGCAGCCGGCGCAGTCCGGCCCGCGGGCCGCCTCCCTGGGCGTGCTGCGCCCGTTGTTCGCCGGGCACGTCGACGGCTCCGAGGAGCGTCGAGCCGAGCGCGGCGGCGATCTCCTGCTCGGTACGCAGCCGGCGGTTCATCCGGGCGGCGGTGAGATGGCCGATGACCGCGAACAGGAAGAACAGCAGCGCACCGGCGACGATGAGTTGCGTCCTCGTCGGCGGCGACTGGCCGGTCGGCTTGGCGGCCGGGCCCATGACGACCATGCTCGCCTTGTCCGTCGCCGGGTCGGACTCCTCCAGCTTCTTCATGGCCGCCTCCAGCGAGTTGCGCAGGTTCTCCAGCGCGGTGCGGGCCTGCACGCCCTCGACCGTCCGGCCCGGGTCGGCCCCCTCGGCCAGTTCGGTGATCCGGCGGTTGGTCTCCTGCACCTTCTTGCGCAGGGCCTCGGGTCCCGCGGCCGCGTCGGCGTCGGTCGCGCCGCCCGCGATCCGCGCGGAGAACGCGACGAACTGCTGGGCCACGCGGTCGGTGAGCTGCTGCGCGCGCCGCGGGTTCTCGGCCGTGCCGGAGATCGTGATGATGTTGCCGTCGGCGGCCTTGGCCGCCACGCGGTCGCGCAGGTCGCTGCCGTTGACGCCCGCCCAGTCGAGCTTGGCGGCCGCGCGGTCGACGACCGACGAACTCGTGGCGATGTCCACCTGGGTGAGCAGCTCGCGCTCCTCCCACTGGCCGGGCAGCAGCACCGAGGCCGACGCCGTGTACCGCGGGGGGAACACCACGGAGATGCCGTAGCCGACGAGCGCGCCCACCACGGTGAGGACGGCGAGCAGCCGCCACCTTCGACGCAGAATCCGGCCGATCGTGACCAGGCGGATCGTGTCCTCGCTCAACGCCGCCGCCTCCTCCTTGCCTGGGCGGGTCCGCGCTTGGCCACCGCGGCGGCGTAGGCGGCGAGCAGTGACTCCTGCGAGTTCCGCCAGGACAGCGGGCCGCCGATCCGCTCCTGGCCGAGCTTGCCCATCCGGGCCCGCTGCTCGGGGTCGTCCAGCAGCCGCGCGATGAGACCGGCGAATTCGGCCTCGTCGTTGGCACGCGCGTAGAGCGCCGCTTCACCTGCGGAGACGCGCGCCTCTCTGAGATCGAAGGAGACGATGGGCCGGCCCATCGCCATGTACTCCAGGACCTTGTTCATGGTCGATACGTCGTTGAGCGGGTTGCGCGGGTCGGGCGAGAGGCAGACGTCCGCGGTGGACAGGTAGCGCACCAGGTCGGCGTCCGGGATGCGCCCGGTGAACTCCACCTGGTCCGCGAGCCCGAGCTCGCGGGACAGCTCCACCATCGCGTCGAAGGCGTCGCCGGAGCCGACGAACACGGCGTGCCAGTCGGTCCGCCCGAGTCCGTCGCGCAGCTTGGCGAGGGACCGCAGGGCGTAGTCGACGCCGTCCTGGGGCCCCATCACGCCGAGGTAGCACAGCAGATGGGGCTTGCCGCGCTTCAACTCCGGCTCGGGCGGCACGGGTTGGAAGCGGTCGACCTGGGGCGCGCTGCGCACCACGAAGACGTCCTCCGGCCGTTTGCCGCCGCGGCCGAGCGCGACGTCGCGGTAGCTCTCGTTCGTGGCGAGCACGACGTCAGCGGCCCGGTAGGTCCGCCGCTCCAGGGCGCACACCGCACGGTGGAGCAGGTCCTCGCCGCGGTCGAAGCGCGAGAGGTACAGCTCGGGCACCAGGTCGTGCTGGTCGAAGACGAACTGCGCGCCGCGCCGCCTCAGCCACCGGGCCGCCAGGAACAGCAGGTCCGGGGGGTTGCAGGCGTGGACGACGTGGACCGGTCCCACCTTGCGGGCGAGCCGGGCCGTGTGCCACAGGGCCGATCCGTACTCCCGCAGATAGCCGGCCGGTCCCCCGGTGGCGGCGCGCAGCGGGTAGCGGTGGATCCGCACCCCGTCGATCACCGTCTCCGGCTCCGTGTCCCGCTTCGTCCCCTGCGGGCAGATGACGTGCACGGTCCAGCCCGCGTCGCGCAGCGTCGTGCACTCCTGCCACACCCGCCGGTCGAAGGGGACCGACAGGTTCTCCACCAGGACCAGCGCGCGCCGCTCGGGGCCGCCGTCGCGGGTTGCCTCTTCGTTCATCGCGTCACCAAGCAAGGCCCATGTACCCCGGTTCGGCCCGACGCGCCTCGGCGTCGGGAAGGCGGACGAGATCGACGATCGCCGGGCCGCCGCTGAGGGGCAGCGCCGACAGGACGGCCTGATCTCTGGTGCCGACGAGGCACACCTCTGCGTGGTCGAGCACCTCGTCGACGGAGTCCGCGAGCAGCTGCGCGAGGTGCGGGAGCCGGCCCTCGATGTACTCGCGGTTGGCGCCCATCAGCCGGGAGAGGCTCACGTTGGCGTCGTAGATCTTGAGGTCGTACCCCTTGCCGTAGAGCCGCTCCGCCAGTTCGACGAGCGGGCTCTCGCGCAGGTCGTCGGTGCCCGGCTTGAAGGACAGGCCGAACAGGCCCACCTTGCGCTTGCCGGTGCGTTCGACGAGCTCCACCGCGCGCTGCAAGTGGTCGGCGTTGGACGCCAGGACGTGGGACAGGATCGGCACGGAGACGTCGGCCCGGCGCGCCGCGTGGACGAGGCTGCGCAGGTCCTTGGGCAGGCAGGAGCCGCCGAAGGCGAAGCCGGGCCGCAGGTAGGCGGGGCTGATGTTGAGCTTGCGGTCGGCGAGGAAGACGTCCATCACCTGGTGCGAGTCGACGCCCAACGCCTGGCACACGGCGCCCAGTTCGTTGGCGAAGCCGATCTTGAGGCCGTGGAACGAGTTGTCCGCGTACTTGATCGCCTCGGCGACCGGGACAGGCACCCGGAACACCTCGCCGGGCAGCCCTTCGTACAACTGGGCCACCACGTCGCCACTGGCCTGGTCCAGTTGGCCGATGACGGTCTTGGGCGGGTCGAAGAAGTCCCGCACGCTCGTGCCCTCGCGCAGGAACTCCGGGTTGACCGCGACGCCGAAGTCGACGCCCGCCGTGCCGCCGAGGCTCTTCTCCAGGATCGGCACCAGCAGGTTCAGGCAGGTGCCCGGCAGCATGGTGCTGCGGAACACGACCGTGTGCCGGCCGCCCTTCTGCCCGCGTTCGGCCAGCGCGGCGCCGATCTGCTCGGCGACCCGCTCCAAGTACGTGGTGCACAGGCTGCCGTTGGGCTCCGACGGCGTGCCGACGCAGATCAGCGACACGTCGCTCTCCATGATCGCCTCATGGACGTCGCGGGTGGCGCGCAGGGCCCCGGTCCGCACGACCTCGGCGGTGAGCTCGCCGATGCGTTCCTCGACCACGGGGGCCCTGCCGTTGTTGACCAGGTCCACCTTCGCCTGGTTCACGTCCACGCCGATGACCTCGTGGCCCTGTCCTGCCAGGCATGCCGCCGACACACAGCCGACGTAGCCGAGCCCTAGGACGCTGATCCTCATTCCCGTTCCTCCCCCAGAGCAGGCCTTGGTGACCTGCCGTCCATACGCCGACGAGTCGGCGCCCCCCTGCTTCAGTAGGCCCCTTGTCCGTGGAGCACGGCCCGCAGCGTCTTCCACAAGATCACCGTGTCCAGGGCGAGCGACCAGTCCTCGACGTAGCGCAGGTCGAGGCGGACCGCCTCCTCCCACGGCAGGTCGCTGCGCCCGCTTATCTGCCACAGCCCGGTGAGGCCGGGCTTGACCAGCAGCCGCCGCCGGATGTCCGGGCCGTACGCCGCGGATTCCTCGGGCAGCGGAGGCCGCGGGCCGACGAGCGACATCGATCCGGTCAACACGTTGAACAGCTGCGGGAGTTCGTCGAGCGAGTAGCGGCGCAGCACGTGCCCCACCTTGGTCACCCGCGGATCCCTCCGGAGCTTGAACAGCAGCCCCGCCCCGTCGTTCCGGTCGGCGAGACCGGCCCGCTTCCCATGGGCCCCGTCCTCCATGGTGCGGAACTTGACGATGGTGAACTCGCGGCCGTCCTTGCCCACCCTGCGCTGCCGGTAGAACACCCCGCCGGGGCTGTCCATGAGAACGGACAGGCCGACGAGCACCATGAGCGGCGCGAACAGCAGGATCAGGAACAGCGCGCCCAGCCGGTCGACGATCTCCTTGATCGCCCGGCGCCCCCCGGTGAACGCCGGCATGCTGACCCGCAGCAGCGGTATCCCCAGTACCGCGTCGACGTGCAGCCGCGGCCCCGCCACCTCCATCAGCACGGGGGCCACGACCATTTCGGCGTCGCTGCCCTCGAGGTTCCAGGCCAGCCGCTGCAGCCGGTCCGGTGTCCAGTGCGGGTCCGGGGTGACCGCGACGACCCGGTAGCCGTCGCGCGAGACGTGGCTCGCGACGTCCGTCAGGGGGCCGACGACCGGCACCCCGTCCAGATGGTCACCGCCGAGCACATGACCGTCCGTCGTGCAGACCGCCTCCACCTGCCAGCCGATGTGCGGGAACTTGCGCGTTCTGCTGATCAGGTCGCGCACGGTGGCCGGACTCCCTGCGGCCAGCACCGGACGCAGACAACGTCCTTCCTTGCGCTGTCTGTGCAGCCAAAGCCGCAGCAGATAGCGCGCGGTCATCGTCACCAGCGCGATCGCGGGGATCGCGACGAAGATCCAGAGCTTGATGTTCCGCGAGGTGAGGGCGATCCCGCCGAGCGCGAGGACGACGGTCGCCGCGAACAGCGATCGTCCGAGCCGGCGGAATTCCTCGGCGCCCTGGCCGAGCACGGCCGGGGCCCAGGAGCGGCTCACCGCGAGCGCCCCCAGCACCAGCAACTCGGTGCCGAAAGCGAGGATCTTCCACTTCTCGTGCCAGTTGGCCGCGTCCCTGACCCCGAAGAAGCCGCCGAAGGCCGCCACCACGAAGGCGGTCGCCACCGTATCGCTGATGATCACGATGCGGCGGTAACGCTGCTCCCAGTCGCTCGCGGGCCGACGCAGTGCCCCGTTCACCGGCCGCCCGCGGACCGGAGGGAACGGGCTGACTAATTCCCCCTGCTGTACATCCCCGTCTCGGTCGCCAGCGGGTTCGACGTGCTCGCCCAACACGGTTACTCCCCCCTCGGGAGGCCGCCGCCCCCCGTGCTGTTTCCCCTCCTCGGGAGGCCCCCCGCCCCCCGTACCGCGCTGCTCCTCCCCCTCGGGAGGCCCCCGCCTCCCGCGCATGACTCACCGGCTGGTTCAGCGCCGCGCAAGCAGTCCGCTCAGTCGGTGGCGGACCTGACGCGCTGCCCCGGGATCCGATGGCCGAGGCATTCGGGAATCCCTCGACCTCTGGGGCGCTCCCCGCGCTCCGGTTCCCCTGTCGGGCACCACGAAAAGATCACCCCCCGTTCGATTCCGGCGCAGCCGCGGTCGGTCGCGCTCCGCACCGGCCCCCATAGATCATCATTTGTCGCCTAGTGTCCCGGCATGTGAAGCACGGTCAATCTAGACCATTGAGGCCGCCCATAGAGAGGGATGTGTGGAATTTGTGGTCAAGGTTTGAAGTTGCCTCCACGATCAGCCAACTTCGGCGGGATGTAGCCCCTGCACACCGGCGCGGAACCCCGGAAACGACAACGCCCGCCCCGGTCGGATACCGGGGCGGGCGTCAGCGGTCGTGTCACATCTGGGGCGCCTGCTCGATGAAGGTGTCCAGCACTCCGTCGGCCACCTTGATCGGGCCCTGCGGACGGGTGGTGTCAGGGATGGTGGTGATGGCCGAGGCCTGCTTCGCCAGGTCGGCCGCCTTCGCGAAGTCCGCTTCCCCGCTGCCGGAGTTGAGCTGGGCGCGAAGCCCGTCCAGGGTGGCGTTGAGCGCGCCGCCCCACAGGTCGAGGGCGTCGAGCCACGGCTTCGTCTGCGCCAGGAAGGCCTCGTCCCGCATTCCGGCGCGAATCCGCTCCGGGGCCCCGGAGAGCACGTCGGCGTAGGCCGAAATCTTGCGCAGGGCGGCCTGCCGGTCGGCGCGGGATCCGCCGTCCCACTCCTTGCGGAACTCCGCGAGGCGCGAGGCGAGTTCGGGCGCCTGCGGCTGCCAGTTCGTGTCGCCGAAGGTCGGCGCGAGGTGCTGGGTGTCGAAGAAGGCGAGCAGGGCCTTCGCGGTCCCCTGGTCACCGCCGGCCAGGTAGTCGGCGGACGCGCGCCAGGTGCGGTCGGCATCGTAGTTCTCGTCGTTCCAGGCGAACGACGCGCCGCCGAAGAGCGCGACCTTGCTCGGCGCCGCCTGGTTCATCGGGTTGAGCACGATGCCGCTCAACTCCTTGTGCAGACCGGCTTCCCGCTTGTCGTACGGGGCCATCAGGAGCCGTCCGGTGGTCTGCCCGTAGTCGTTGACCGGATAGTTGTCCCAGAGGAACACCTTGCGCCCCCACACCGTGGACGCGGCCTTCGCGTCCGCGAGACTGATGGAGGGCGGCACGACGTCCGTGCCGGTCCACTGCACGACGACCTTCGGGTCCAGCTTCTCGCGCAGCACCGACTTGTACGCGGAGTCCGCCGTGTCGGAGTACTCGGTGGGCACGAACTGGAGCGGCTTGGCGCCCTCATGGGTGTCGATGAAGTCCTGCTGTACCGCGTTCAGCAGATCGGCCTGCGCCTGCCCCGCGGCGGCCCGGCCCGGCGCCCCGTACTTCGCCTGGTCGGCATCGCAGTTCCACTTGGTGTAGCTGATGTCGTCGAGCGCCACATAGAAGCTGCGGGCGCCCTGGTCGTAGAGCGAGCCCAGCTTCTCCTTCAGCGCCTTCACGTCATCGGGATCGCTGTAGCAGACGGAGAGCCCCGGGGAGAGGGCGTACGTGAAGTCGACATGGTGGACGGCGGCCTGCTCGATCAACTCGCGCAGATCGGCAAGCTTGTCCGCGGGATACGGGGTCCGCCACTTCTCCCGCAGGTACGTGTCGTCCTTCGGCGTGTAGATGTACGTGTTGGCCTTGACGTCGCCGTAGAAGGCGAGTTGGTCGACGCGGTCGCTGTGCGACCAGGGCGCGCCGTAGAAACCCTCGATGCTGCCGCGCAGCGGCATGCTCGGGTAGTCGGTGATCGAGACGGAGGCGATGGTGTGCGCCCCGGTCACCAGCTGACGCAGCGTCTGGGCGGCGTAGTAGACACCGTCGCCGTCGTTGCCCGCGAGGACAACGATGTCAGACTCGGCGGCGCCCCGGGACGCGAGCGAGTAGCCCTCCGGGTTCAGGGTGTCGGGCACGGTGCCGCCCGCGGTCTTCAGTGCGGATGCCACCGCGGTGTCCTTGATGGATCCGGCCACCACGGTCAACTCACCACGCGCCGGTGCCTTCTTGGCGGCGTCAGCGGCCTTGACGGTGTCGACGGAACGGGCCCCGGCCGCGGTCAGCGCGCGCTTGATGACATCGACGCTGGACGCGTCGACGCCGTCACCGAGGACGAGACGCACCCGGCTCGGCACCCGCAGATCGGCGCCCGCCGATCTCATGTCCTGCGGGGTGGGCGTGACCACGGGCAACTTCTTCGCCGCCGAACCGGCGCCGGCCGCGCCCTGCGCACCGTCGAACGCCTGGGCGGGCGCGGCGACCGCCCCCAGGGTCAGCAGGAGCGCGGCACCGGCGAGCGCGGAGCGGGAAACATGGGGACGACAGGACGAATGACGTTCAGACATACGGGACACTGCACCTCCATGGAAGCGGACCCTCGCCTTCGGGCGAGAGCGCGTGGTCTAAACCACCACCCATCCAGGGCGGTGTCAAGATCCCCTAACCGAGGAGGAGTTGCTCGCTCCGGTTGAACGGGGATGCCGGTGACGCGTGATTGACGTCTGGTTGACGGCCCACTGACGGCCGACGTCTACCGTGCCCGGATCGGACGAGACGGACCGGGGGCGGTCATGGAGCCGAGAAAGCAGGGCACTTGGCGGTTCTGGCCGTCGGGGCCGGGCTGGGCGCTGGTGACGAGCACGATCCTGCTGGCCGCACTCGTCACGGGCTTCTTCCTGCTCAGAGAGTTCGCCGACTGGCCCGGTGCGGACCTCGAACCCGGCGTGCTGATAGCCATCCTGGTCATCTCGTCCGTGCCGGTGCTGCTGATGCTGCTCGAGGCGGTCGCGGCCAGAGGCGGATCCCTGGGCGGGTTCGGCTTCACCCTCAACTTCGGCGCGGTCGCCGAGGCCGCCGCGGAGCAACCTCCGACGGGTGACGTCCCCCGCAACATGGGCGCGTCCGAAGGCCTGGACATCGCCGACAGCGCGGGACCCCAAGTCCTGGACGCGATCAACGAGTTCGCCAAGAACGAGGTCGCCATCATCGATCTGCAGGACGGCACCGCCTGGTGGGAGACGCGGCTGGCCGTCGTCTGCGCGGGCGCGCGCCGATTGGGAAGTCCACGGGCGATCGCGTTCGTCGCCACGGACGCGGGTCGCCCGCGCGTGTTCCAGGGCTGGGCGGAGCCGGCGCACATGCTGAACGCGCTGGCGGCATCCGACCAGGCACTGCGGCAGGCACTCGACCGCGCGGCGGTGTTCGCGGCCCAGTGGAACCAGGTCCTGCAGCCCACACCGGCTGCGACCGGCAATCCGCAGTACCAGAACCTCGCCTTCACGGGGGCCGTGCGCAGGACCGACACGCACGAACAGATTCTCCTTCACGAGATGCACGCGCTGGAGAAGACGGGTCCGAAGAAGATCAGCATCATCAGGTTGAACGACCTCTTCCGTGCCTTCCTGAACACGGAAACCCTCGATGAATCCCTGCCGGAAGAGCAGTGGCTGCGGACCGTCTTCTGCACCCGCACCGACTATCTCGCCGTGACACGAAGGGGCCGCTACATGGGGCTCGCCTCGCGCACCACACTGCTCACAGACCTGTACCGGAACAGGCTCTTCCCCGGCCTGAACTGTGACGACGCACGCGGATAGGTGCCGCGAGACTGATGGCCCGTTCATGGCGGCGTCCCTATCCTGCGGGAGATGCACGGCACCGCATCTCTCGGGGGAGGCACGATGCGCGGACAACCGGCCGGTGCGGTGAGCGTTCAGCTCCTGCAAGGGTTCACCCTCAACGTCGACGGCACCTGGGTGCCCACGGCCGGCAGCGCCCAACGCCTGATCGCATACCTGGCCGTGCGGCGCCGCCCCCTGAGCCGCTCTCACGTGGCGGAATCCCTGTGGCCGGACACGCCTCCGGACAAGGCCGCGGCCAATCTTCGTTCGACTCTGTGGCGGGTCCACAAGTCGTGCCCGTGCACACTGAACGGCTCGGCACCGCACCTTCTGCTCGCCCCGGAGGTGACCGTCGACCTGAACACCGTGCAGGACCGGGCGCACCGGCTGCTCGACCGCGCTACGCCGTGCGACGACCTACTGACACCGCAAACGTGCGCCGAACTCTCGGTCGACCTGCTCCCCGACTGGTCCGACGAGTGGCTGATCGCGGTGCGCGAACGCCACCACCATCTGCGCCTGCACGCGCTGGAGACACTCTGCGAGCGCCTTTCCCGCGCCGGCCGCCACGGCGAGTCGATCGAGGCCGGCCTCGCCGCCGTGCACGCCGAACCCTTGCGGGAGAGCGCCCACGCGACCCTCATCAGGGCACACGTCGCCGCAGGCAACCGCTGGGAAGCGGCACGCCAGTACGAGCGGTGCCGCCGCATCCTCCTGCGGGAGATCGCCCTGGAACCGACACCCGAACTACGAAGCCTGCTTCCTGCTCCACTCGTCCGCTGACACCGGACGGCCCCTGCCCCACGAGAGGGGGTGTGCCGTGACGGATACCGCTTCGGACACACCGGGCGCTTCGACCGGGACACCGTTCGTGCCTCCGGCGATCTCCGTGCCCAAGGGGGGCGGTGCGATCCGTGGCATCGACGAGAAGTTCACCGCCACGCCCGCCACCGGCACGGGCACCGTGAGCGTCCCGGTGGCCACCAGCCCCGGCCGGTCCGGCTTCGGCCCGCAGCTGTCGCTGTCGTACGACTCCGGCACGGGCAACGGCCTCTTCGGATTCGGCTGGCGGCTGTCGGCATCGGCGATCACCCGGCGGACGGACCGCGGGGTGCCCCGCTACCACGACGTGCATCCCGAGAGCGACGACTTCCTGTTCAACGGCGAAGAACTCGTCCCCGAACTCTCCCGGCAGCCGGACGGCACCTGGACCCACCCCGTCACCCACCGCCCGCCGACGAGCGGGCCGCGCTGGCGGATCGAACGCTACCGGCCGCGCGTCGAGGGCAGCTTCGCCCGGACCGAGCGCTGGACCGACCTCGATTCGGGCATCGCCCACTGGCGCACGATCTCCCGGGACAACGTCACCACGCTCTACGGCCGCACCGCGGAGTCCCGCGTCCACGACCCCGCGGATCCGCGACGCGTCTTCAGCTGGCTGATCTGCGAGACCTTCGACGACCGCGGAAACGCGGTGCTCTACCGCTACAAACCGGAGGATGCCGCCGACACCCACCCCGCCCGACCGAACGAGCGCAATCGCAGCCGGGGAGCGGCCCGGCACATCAAGCGCATCCTGTATGGAAACCGCACTCCTCGCGCCACGGACGAGGACCTCACGCAGCGCACCGACTGGATGTTCGAGGTCGTCCTCGACTACGGCGAGCACGGCGACGACACCCCCGACGAGCGGGCGATCTGGCCCTGTCGGGAGGACCCGTTCTCCACGTACCGCGCGGGCTTCGAGATCCGTACGTACCGGCTGTGCCGCCGGGTCCTCATGTTCCACCACTTCAAGGACGAGCCGGGGGTGGGCGCGAACTGTCTGGTGCGCTCGACGGAACTCACGTACGTCCAGGGCCCGGTGGCCTCGTTCCTGACCTCGGTGACGAGCAGGGGGTACGCGCCCGGCCTCGTGTCGCGCGCCCTGCCGCCGCTCGAATTCGAGTACAGCGCGGCGCGGATCAGCGATGTGCTGCGGGATCTCGACGCGGTCAGTGCGCGCAATCTGCCGGACGGCATCGACGGTGACTCGGTCCAGTGGACGGATCTCGCGGGTACGGGGGTCTCCGGCGCCCTCCTCAAGCAGCCGGACGGCTGGCTGTACAAGGCCAACCTCAGCCCGCTCGACCCCGATCCGGACCGGGCCGCGCTCGGCCCCGCCGTCCCGGTGCCGACCCGGCCGACGACAACGGGCGGCGCTCAATTCGGCGCGGACGGATCCCAGTTGATGGATCTGGACGGTGACGGTCGCCTCGATCTGGTCCGCCTGGACCGCACCCCGGCCGGGTTCAACGAGCGTGCCGGGAGCGGCGGTTGGGCTCCGTTCACCGTCTTCGGCTCACTGCCCGCCCTCGACTGGGACTCCCCCGACCTGCGCTTCGTCGACCTCACCGGAGACGGCACCGCCGATGTCCTGCTGACCGAGGACCGGGCGCTGACCTGGTACCCGTCGCTGCACGGGGACGGCTTCGCAGCGGCCGAGGACATGCCGTGGCCGCGGGACGAGGAGGCGGGCCCGGCAGTCCGCTTCGCGGACGGCACGGAGAGTGTGTTCACCGCGGACATGTGCGGGGACGGACTGTCGGCACTGGTCCGGATCCGCAACGGCGAGATCTGCTACTGGCCGAACCTGGGACACGGCCGCTTCGGGCCGAAGGTCACGATGGACGACGCGCCCGTCCTCGCCCCGCCCGACCGCTTCGACCCCCGCAGGGCCCTCCTCCTCGACGTCGACGGAACCGGCTGCGCGGACCTGTGCTACTTCGCCGACGACGGTGTGCGCCTCTACCTCAACCAGTCGGGCAACGGCTGGGGAAACCCACGGGAGTTGACAGCGCTGCCGCCCGGCACCCAGGCCGCCGACACGACGGTGACCGACCTCCTCGGCAACGGCACGGCCTGCCTCGTGCTCTCCTCCCCCTCGACGGCGGCCGTCACCCGGCGGCCGGTGCGCTACCTGGACCTCATGGGAGGCGTGAAGCCCCATCTGCTCACGAAGATGCGCAACAACCTCGGTGCGGAGACCACCATCACCTACGCCTCGTCGGCCAAGTTCGCGCTTCAGGACGAGGCCGCGGGCCGCCCCTGGATCACCCGGCTCCCGTTCCCGGTGCACGTGGTGGAGCGGACGGAGACGTACGACCGGATCGGCCGCTGCCGCTTCGTCACCCGCTACGCGTACCACCACGGTCACTACGAGGACCGGGAGTTCCGCGGCTTCGCGCGGGTCGAGCAGTACGACGCGGAGGCGTTCGACGTCGCGGAGACGGCACCCGCGAACATCGACGCCGCCTCGCACCTGCCGTCGGCGCTCACGACCACCTGGTTCCACACCGGGGCGTGCGAGGAGGGCGACGCGGTCTCGCTGCACCTGGCCGCCGAGTACTACCGCGAGCCCGGCCTCCCGCCCGCGGAGCTGCCCGACACTCCGCTCCCGGACACGCTGTTGACGCCGAGGGGGCGTCACCCGTTCCCGCTGGGCCCGGCGGAGGAGCGGGAGGTGCGGCGCGCCCTCAAGGGCTCGGTGCTGCGCACGGAGGTGCGGGCGCTCGACGGCACGACGATGCCGTACACCGTCACGGAGCAGAACTTCGGCGTCGAACTCCTCCAGCCGGTCGCAGGCGGCAATCGGTACGCCGTGGTCTTCCTACGGCCGCGGGAGTCCATCGAGCTGCACTACGAGCGCCGACTGCGGGAGGTGGCGGGCAAGCAGGTCGCCGACCCACGGGTCGGCCACACCCTGACCCTGGACGTCGACGCCTATGGCGACGTCCTCACCTCGGTCACGGTGGCCTACGGCAGGCGGCACGACGACCCGTCCCTCCCCCAGGAGGACCGGGACCGGCAGCGGCGCTCCCGAGTGACCTGCACGGAAAGCGCCTACACCGCCGCCGTGGACACGGACGACGCGCACCGCGCTCCCCTGCCGAGCGAGACCCGCACCTACGAGCTGCTGAATGTCGCCGACGGCCCCGCGCCGCTCGCCTTCGGCACCGTCGCGCAGCGGGTGGCGCAGGCGGCGCAGGCCGCCGAGATCCCGTACGAGAACCACGACGCGAAGAACATCGGCGCCGCACCCCGACGACGTCGGATCGATCAACTCCGCACGCTCTACCGGGCGGACGACCTGTCGGGTCTGCTGCCGTTGCACCAGATGGGGCCGCTGGCGCTGCCCGGCGAGACGTACACCTTGGCGTTCACGGCGGGAGTGCTCGCCGAGCAGTACGCCCGGGGCACCGAGACCCTGATCCAGCCGGGCATGCTCGCCGCGGCCGGCTACCGCTCCGGGGCAAGCCTGAAGCCACTGTTCCCGCCCGCGGACGCCGACGACCACTGGTGGCTGCCGTCCGGGACGGTCTTCTACTCCCCCGACCCGGGCCACAGCGCGCAGCAGGAACTCGCCCTCGCGCGGGGCAACTTCTTCCTGCCGTGCCGCTTCCGCGACCCGTTCGCAGCCGACACGGTCGTCACGTACGACACACCACACCATCTGCTGATGCGCGAGACCCTCGACCCGGTGGGCAACCGCGTCTCGGCGACCCTCGACTACCGGGTCCTGCGGCCGAGCGCGGTCACGGACCCCAACCGCAACCGCACGGTCGTCGCCTTCGACAGCCTGGGCATGATCGTCGCGACGGCCGTGCAGGGCAAGAACGGTGAGGGTGACTCGCTGGACGGCACGGTCGTGGACCTGCCAGAGGCCACCGTGTCCGCGTATCTGGCCGATCCGCTGAGCAATCCGGCGCCGCTGCTGAAGCGAGCGACCACCCGCCTCGTCCACGACCTGTTCGCCTACCACCGCACGCGCCACCTCGCGGCCCCCGCTCCACCCCTCGTAGCACTGCTGTCACGCGAGACACACGACGCGGACGGCCCGACCACCCGCATCCAGCACCGGTTCAGCTACTCCGACGGGTTCGGCAGGGAGATCCAGAGCAAGGTGCGCGCCGAGCCCGCGGGCCCGAACATCCAATGGCTGTGCACCGGTTGGACGATCTTCAACAACAAGGGCAGCCCGTTCCGCACCTACGAGCCGTCCTTCACCCCTCTGCATACCTTCCAGTTCGCGAAGCAGGTCGGGGTCAGCACGATCCTCCTCTACGACCCCGTGCAGCGGGTCGTCGCGACCGTCCACCCACATCACGCGTACGAGAAGACGGTCTTCGACGCCTGGCACCAGACGACGTGGGACGTCAACGACACCGTGGCACGGGAGGACCCGCGCTCCGACCCCGATGTGGGCGCGTTGATCGCACGGCTGCCGGAGGGCGACGTGCTGCCCACGTGGTACACGGTGCGCAAGTGCGGCGCCCTCGGCGGCCGGGAGAAGGAGGCCGCCGCCAAGGCGCTCGGACATGCGGGTACGCCGTCGCGCACCGACCTGGACGCGTTGGGGCGAGTGTTCCGGACGGAGACGCACAACCGTTTCGTACGCTCCGGGGCGATCGTCGAAGAGCGGTACGTGACAAGGGAGTTCACGGACATCGAGGGCAACGCCCGCTCGGTGTGGGACGCACGGGGACACCTCGTGATGACCTACGGCTACGGCCTGGTCGGCAACCGGATCCGCGCGGCGAGCATGGAAGCGGGCACGCGCTGGACGCTGAACGACGCGCTCGGCAAGCCGCTGTTCACGTGGGACAGCCAGAACCGGCGCGTCGAGACGCGCTACGACGCGGCCCGCCGTCCGCTCGAAGTACGGCTGCGCACTGGGGTGTCGGGCACCGGTTCCCTCATCGAGAAGACGGAGTACGGCGAGGCCCAGGGCGACGCGGAGAACATGCGCGGCAAGCTCTACCGGACCTTCGATGCGGCCGGGATCGTGACGAGCGACCGCTACGACTTCAAGGGCAACCTGCTACGCAGTCGCCGCCGGCTCTGCACCAACTACCGCGAACCACCGGACTGGTCGGCCAACCCGCCACTGGAGCCCGCGCTTCCCGCGGCCGCCACGACCTTCGACGCACTCAACCGTCCGACCTCGCGGACGACGCCGGACGGCAGCACGACCCTCCTCACGTACAACGAGGGCGGTCTGCTGGAGACGGTCTCGGTGCGGGTGGCCGGAGCCGCGGCCAAAGTGTTCGTGCAGGGCATCGACTACGACGCCAAGGGACAGCGCCGGCGCATCGAGTACGGCAACGGCGCGGCGACGACCTACCGCTACGACAGCGCGACCTACCGCCTCACCGAACTGCGCACCGTGCGCGACGCGACACCCGCCACGGTCCAGCACCTCACGTACACCTACGACCCCGTGGGCAACGTCATCGACATCCGCGACGACGCGCAGCAGACGGTCTTCTTCAAGAACGCGCGGGTCGAGCCGCACACCTCGTACACCTACGACGCGGTGTACCGGCTGGTGGAGGCCGTGGGCCGGGAGCACACGGGCCAGGCGGGCGCGGCGCCACGCCCACCGACCGCCACGGACCTGCCGGTCGTCGCGCACCCCGACGACGGCACGGCGCTGGCCGGTTACCGGGAGGAGTACACGTACGACGCGGTCGGGAACCTCGACCTCTTGGTGCATCGCGGGACCGACCCCGCGCACTCGGGCTGGACCCGCGACTTCACGTACGCCGCGTCGAGCAACCGTTTGTCGAGCTCGACGCTCAGCGGTGTGACGGGTACGGAGACATTCCGCTACGACGAGCACGGCAACACGCTGGAGATGCCGCACCTGGCGGTGATGCGCTGGAACCACCGGGACCAACTCCAGTCTTCGGCACATGACGTGGGCCCGACCGATGGCGCACCGGAGACCACGTACTACGTGTACGACTCGACGGGCGAGCGGGTCCGCAAGGTCACGGACAAGCAGCGCGCGGGTCCGTCGGATGCCGCTGTCCCGCTGCGGGAGCGGGTGTATCTGGGCGGGGTCGAGTTCTACCGCGAGTACAACGGCGACGGCACGGCCACGACCCTGGAGCGGGCGGCCCTGCACGTCATGGATGACACGGGTCGCATCGCCCTGGTGGAACACCGCGTCAAGGGAACGGACGGATCCCCGGCGGAATTGACGCGCTACCAGCTGGGCAATCATCTCGGCTCAGCGACGGTCGAGCTAGCCGACGACGGCGAGGTCATCACGTACGAGGAGTATTTCCCTTACGGCAGCTCGGCGTTCCGCTCGGCGGGCACGCAGACGAACATTCCGAAGCGATACCGCTACTCGGCCATGGAACACGACGAGGAAAACGGCCTCGCCTATCACGGGGCCCGGTACTACGTGCCGTGGTTGGGCCGGTGGAGCAGCTGCGATCCGAGCGGGACGCAGGGCGGCATCAACCTCTACCGCTACGGCTCGTCGAACCCCGTGCGCTTCGTCGATACCCATGGCCGGGACACCTTGGACAAGGTCGGCGGCTACTACGCCGGATTCTGGGACTCCGTCATCGGCACGCAGGTCGACATGCTCTTCAAGCGGGAGGAATTCCGGGAGTCCTACGCGCGGTCCCGCGAGATCTTCGACTGGAGGAAGTTCCCTTCAGTCGTCGCCGCCCGCAAGGACGTGATCAGCAACAAGTACTCGGCCAACATCGCCGGCGGGACGCTGGGCCTCATGAGCGGCTTCGTCCCTGGGGCTCCGGACGGCTCGGACCTGCCGGAGTCGGTGCAGTACTCGTACTCGATGATGCGGTTCGCCTCGACCAACGCGACAGCGATCGTCGGCCACGTCGAGACATTCGGAGCCCTGCGTATGCCCCCTTCCCCGCCGCTGGGCCCTCCACCGGCACCGGCCGCGGTCGGCGTCGTCGCGGCTCCCGTGGTCGTGGAGATGCAGGTCTCGTCGGTACTCATGGCCGCGAGCTCCGGCGGGAAGGGCGCGCCGTCGGCTCCGACCAATGGCAAGGAGTGGGCGGAGAAGTGGAAGAAGGAGGAAGTGCGGGGAAAGGAGTTCCGCGAGAAAGAGAACGGCCCGGACACCATCGACCGTGAGATCGAGGTGTGGGTCGAGGAGGACCCCTCCTCCCCGTGGCGGAAGGCCCCAGGTATTCGCATCGACGCGGCGAATCAGGCCAAACGGCTCATGGAGGAATGGACGACGCCCAATCAGATCGCACAGACCGCCCCCGGAGCCGGGAAGTGGGACCAGATAATCCGGCGGATGGGTCTCTGGCAGGAGGCGCGGGACAACGGCTGGCGGCTGCACGGCTGGTCACAGGTGAGCGGAAAGTACATCGGCGATATCACCGACTGGCAACTGCTCACGACGAAGTACCCGCACTGGAACTGGCCTTCGGTCGAGCCGGTCGCGCCCGCCGCTGCCCCGCCGGTAGGCCCGAAGCCGAAGTGACGGGCGAAGGCGCCCACCGTCAGTGAGGTTCATCCCGATTTTCAGGAGGCATGCCATGGCAACGGGTGGCACAGAGCACATGGCAGACACGACGGACGCACTGCGCGTCGTTCACGGACGGTTGACCCTGCACGGCGGAACCCCCGTACCCCGCGCCCGCATCCGCGTCCTCGACGTCGAACTCGCCGGGGACACCCTCCTCGGCGACACCCCGACCGACGCCTCCGGGACCTACACACTGCGCTACTCCCCCACCCGCCTCGGCCGCCCCGGAAAGACCGCCGCCGACCTCAAGCTCCTCGTCCTCCCGCCGGACGGCGATGACCAGGTTCTCGCCCAGTCCGACGTCCGCTACGGCGCGGCCCCGGACGAGACCGTCGACCTGGAGATCGAGGTCGCCGCCTGGCTGCCCTCCGCCTACGAACGCCTCGTCGACACCCTCGCCCCCGCCCTCGCCGGCCGCCCCGCGTACACCCTGCGCGACGACGAGATCCGCTACCTGGCCGCCACCCTCAAACTGGACCCCGAACCCATCCGCAACCTCAGGGAAAGCAGCGACTGGGCCCACAGGACCGGGCTGCCCGCGGAGGTCTTCCACGCGTTGCAGCACGCCCGGCTGCCCGCCGACCCGCTTCGCGTCGCCGCCGAGGACCGGGACCTGGTGGCGGACGCGATCCGCTCCGCGGCGCACGCCCATGTCATCCCGCCGCATTTCGAGGACGACGCCGACGCCCTGGCGGATACCGATCTCCCGGATCGCGCGGCGGACCAACTGCTCGCCGAGGCACCGGACACCGCACCCGCCTCACTCGGCGACCTCCTCCGCAAGGCGTCCGTTCCGGAAGCCGGTCGCCGCACCTTCGCCAAGCTGGTGGCGAAACGCCCGCTGGAGGGCGAGTCCTTCTGGAAGTCGGTCGCCCGGCAACTCGACCTCACCGAGGCCCGGTTGGCCGAACTGCGCACGCTCCTCGACCTCAGCGCGCTCAGCGGCGGCTTCCTGCCCATGGTCGACCGGCTGCTGCGTGAACCCCTGCGTGCGGGCGTCCGTGACCTCGCACGCCTGCAACCCCGCGACTGGGAGGAGTTCGTGACCGGCACGGGCGTGCCGCGCGATGTGCTGCCCGGCGGCGACCCGCAGCGCCGAATCGCGTTCTATGCCGCGCAGTTGCACCGGGGCCTGGAGGAGCGTCACCCCACCGCGGTGCTGGCCGCCCGGATCGGGCAGGGCCACGTCCCGGTGGCCGAGCGGATCAGGCCGCACCTGGAACGGTTCTTCGCCCAGAACCCCGTCTTCGAGTTCGACGAGCACCACATCACTGGATTCCTCGCCCCGGACGGCGGCGCCGATCTGCGCGGCATTCCCTCGGCGGTACGGCCCCGACTGCGCGAGGACCTGCTGCGTCTCGACCGGGTGACCCGGATCGTGCCCCGGCAGCTCAAGCCGGGGCAACCACCGCGTTACGGCGTCATGGCCGCGCTCCTTTCCGCCGGATTCGACTCGGCGTACAAGATCACCCGAGTGGGGCGCGCCGACTTCACCGCGGCGATGACCGACGCTCTCGCGGGCGACCGGGAATTGGCCGAACAGGTGCACGCACGGGCCGAGGACGTCACCGCCCTCGCGTCCACACTGGTCACCGGGTACGCCACGACGGCCGCCACCCTCGGCACTGCGGTGCTGCCCGCGACGTCGACCGAGGACCGCGCAGGGGACCCGGCCGCGCCCCCACCAAAGCCCGGCCTCCAAGTCCCCGACATGCGCACCCTCCTGGGCAACCTGGACTTCTGCGCCTGCGAGCACTGCCGGTCCGCCTACAGTCCGGCCGCCTACCTCGTGGACGCCCTGAAGTTCCTGGCCGACCGGCCGCTCCCCGCCGGCACCGGCCCGAGGACCGCCCTGGAGGCGCTGACGGCGCCCGGCCGGCGCCCCGACCTCGCGGAGACCAAGCTCAGTTGCGAGAACACCAACACCAGGCTGGAACAGGCCGACCTGGCGATGGAGATCCTGGAGAACGCCGTCAGCCCGCGGCCCGCAGGACCGTACCCGCAGACCACCTGGACCGAGGAGGAGCTGCTCGCCAACCCGGAGCATCTGCACGACCCCGCCTACGACGAACTCCGCCGGGCCGTCTACCCCTGGGCGCTGCCCTTCGATCTGCGCCTCGCCGAGGTCCGCACCTATCTGGGCGAACTCGGCGTGTCCCGCCGTGAGTTGATGCAGTCCCTCGGCGAGCCCGCGCACGACGAGGCGCTGGGGCTCGACCCGCGGACCACCCAGCTCATCACCGAAGCCACCCCCGCGGCCCCATGGGCACTGTGGGGCCTCGACGAAACCGTGAACGACCTGCGCGACGCGCGCGACGGCAGCACCGTCTCCGGCCCCTGGGTCACCGTGCTCAGCGGCCGCATCTCCCTCCTCCTCCAGCAATCAGGCCTGGAACTGGTGGAGTTGCGGGACCTGCTCGACACCCGCTTCGTCAACCCGGACGGGCATCGGCCGACCATCGAGGGCGCCGCCTGCGACCTCACCAAGCGCACCGCCACCTGGCTCACCGCGCCGCATCTGACCCGCATGGCACGCTTCGTACGCCTCGCGCACATCCTCGGATGGCACGTCCACGACCTCGACCGCGCCGCGACCGCGTACGGAGCGAACGCGCTCACCCCCGACTTCCTGCGCTGGCTCGCGCACGCGCACCATCTCGCGTCGACCTTGAAGCTGCGCCCCGCCGACGTGGCCGCCTGGTGGTCCAGGATCGACACCCACCGCTACGTCGACCACGGTGAGGAGTCCGAGACCCCGGCGTCCTCCCCCTACGACCTGCTGTTCCTGAACCTGACCGTTGTCAGCCCGGCCCCCGAGGCCCTCGCCCTGAACGCCGCGCGCAGTGAACTGGCCCGGCCCTACCGGGCTCCGGACGGCACGGTGGCGAACGCCGACGCGACCATCACCGCCCACCGTGCGGCCGTCGTCCTCGCCCTCGGCATCGGCACCGGCGATCTCTCCCGGTTGCTCGACGCGGGTGTGCCCGACGAGTTGGGCCTCGCGAACCTGTCGACGCTGCACCGCATGACGTCCCTGGCGCGGGCGTTGGGCCTGAGCGTCCGCGACTGGCTGCGCGTCACGGCACTGACCGGCCTGGATCCGTTCCCAGGGCCGCCGCTCGCGCCGCCGGATCGGGCGGCGGCGACGGTGCGCTTCGTGATGGACGTCGAGCACATCCGGGCCTCGGGGTTCACGCCGACCGAACTCGACCACGTGCTGCGCCATCAACCCGCCCCCGACGTCGCCGCCTCCGCACCCCAGTTGGCGGCAGCGGTCGGCGAGATCCGTGACGGCCTTCGGACCATCGCCGCCCGCACCACCGCGGCCACGGATCCGCAGGGTGAGGCGCTGGCCGGGTTCCTCTCCCAACTGGGCTGGGACGCCGAGCTGATCAGCGGCGCCCTGGGCGCGGGCGCGCTCGGCGCCGACGCGCGCACCGACGTACCGCTTGCCGAGCTGCCGCCGGGCGTCGTCTTCCCCGGCCAACTGCCCGCGGGGCTCAAGGAGAAGGTCTCCTTCGACCAGGGGACCCTCATCACGCTCGGCGCGCTGCGCAAGTCGGAACAGGATCTGCTGCTCGACCTTCCCGCCGACAAGTCGACCGCTCAGTACGCGAGGTACGCCACCGCCGTACAGCTGCTGCACACCACGTCCCAGGCGCGCGCCGCAGCCCCGGTCGACTTCCTGGTCCGGCGGATGCAGTCCCTGACCCTGCCCGTCTTCCGTGCCGAGCTGCGCTTCGAAGCGGACCTGGAGCAACTGCCCGCGGGGGTCGTGCTGCCCGACGATCTCCCGGCGCGGCTCGCGGACCGGGTCACCTTCCAGGCCAAGAAGCTGCGCTGCTCCGGGCTGATGTCCGCGGGCGACCACGACGCGCTGCGCTCCCTGTCCGACACCGCCGCCTGGCACAAGGCCGTCGACGAGCTCTACGTCGACCTCCGCATCCCGGCCACCCTCGCCCCCGGCTTCGGCTACGACGCGGAGGCCCGGAGCCTGTACTTCACCGGCTGGATGACCGACACCGTGCGGGGCCGGCTGCTCGCGCTGTCCACCGCGCCCGCCTGCACCACCGCCGTGCAGGTCCTGTTCACCGCATCGAACTCGTACGTGGAACTGGACCCGGACAACGCCTACTTGGGCTCCGCGGCATTCGGAGCGGCCGATGCCCCGCTGCGCCTGTTCGAGGACGCCCGCAGCGCCGCCGACCGGTTCCGGATGGCCCTGGATCTGCTGCTGCCCACGCTACGCCGGCGCCAGAGCGCCGAGTGGGTGGCGGCGGCGCTCGCACGCTCGCTCGCCGTGCCCGGCCCGGTCGCGAGGGCCCTTGCCGACCGGCTGACCTGGCCGGGCCGCACGGCACAGACGGTGCTCGACGCCTTCCTCGACCCGCTGTTCGTGGCCACGACCGGCGCCGTGTCCATGGCCGCCTGCCCGGATCAGTACAGCGCGTTCATACGCCTCCGCAAGGCGGCGCTCGTCCTGACCAGGCTCCGCTGCGACACCGATGACGTCGCCGGGCTGCTCCGTGAGGACGACTGGACCTTCCTGGCAGCACTGCCGATCCAGCCGAGCAAGTCCCCTGTGGGATACGCGGCGTGGCGGAAGCTGACCGCCCTCTGCGCGCTGCGGGACCGGTTGCCCGGTCAAGGCGCCACCCTGCGGGCGGTGTTCGCCGCGTCCCGCACGCCGCAGACCACCCTGGCCGCCGTGCTCGCGCGGCTCGCCGAGCTCACCGCCTGGAACGCCGCCGATCTCGCCCAGGCCGCCACGGGGCTCGGCATGACCGTGCCCGCCGACGTCCGCGACGAAGCCCTCCTCACCCAACTCACCGACTGTGTCGGGCTGTTCCTGCGCCTCGGCTCCTCCGCCGCGCAGTGCCGCCGCTGGGCGCAGCACCCGATCCTGGCGGCCGACGCGGACGCCGCGCGGCAGGCCGCGCGGGCCGGGCTCGGTGCCAACGCATGGCTGGAGCGCGCCCGTCCGCTGCGGGACGAACTGCGCGAACGGCAACGCGTGGCGCTCGTCGACCATCTGGTCCACCACGAGCGGCTGCGCGACGCGGACGACCTGTACGGCCGCTTCCTGATCGACGTACAGATGTCGCCGTGTGCCCGGACCACCCGGATCCGGCAGGCCATGAGTGCGGTGCAACTGTTCGTGCAGCGCTGCCACATGAACCTGGAGCCGGAGGTGCCGCCCTCGGCCATTCCTGTGGAGCAGTGGACCTGGATGAAGAGCTACCGGGTCTGGGAGGCCAACCGCAAGGTTCTCTTCCACCCGGCACGGTTCGCCGAACCCGAGCTGCGCCGCGACAAATCACCGGCCTTCGTACGCCTGGAGAGCGAGCTGCAGCAGGGCGAGATCGATGCCGACAAGGCCGAGCGTGCCTTCCGTGGCTACCTTGAGGAACTCGACCAGGTGGCCCGGCTCGAAACCGTCGCGACCTGTGTGCAGCGTGCGGGCGGCCGGGAGATCCGGCATGTGTTCGGGCGTACGTTCAACACCCCCACCAGGTACTTCTACCGGCGGCGCGTGGAGTCGCTGTGGTATCCGTGGCAGCCCGTCGACCTCGATATCGAGGGCGACCATCTGCTGCCGGTCGTCTGGGACGAGCGGCTGATGCTGTTCTGGCTCAAGTTCCAGGAGAAGGCCGAGGAGCCGGTGTCGCTGCCGCAGTCCGCCACGGGCTCCCGCCCGAAGAAGTTCTGGACGGTCCAGCTGGTGTGGAGCGAGTGCCGGGACGGGAAGTGGTCCACGGCCCAACTCCTCGATCCGCCGCTGAAGTCGGCGGGCATCCAGTTCGCCCAGCCCAAGGAGTTCTTCCTCGCGCCGCTGCCGGACAAGGACTCCCTGACGATCGCGGTCGGCTCCCGCGGCACCCCCGAGTCGAACCCCTCCTCCTACGACGGTTCCGATCCCGTCTACGAGTGGAAGGTGCTGCGGGCGCCCCGCGGAAAGGGCCGCCTCGTCCTCGGCAACGACCGCGTGCGGAACAAGGCCTCCCACCCGTTCGGCGCGATCACCCCGTACACGGACCTGAGCTTCAACGCCGTCGCCGAGCGGAACGTCACCATTCAGCTGCCCGTCTATGTGCTCACCGCGGGCGGCACGGGACGCCAGGCCACCGCGGCCAACAAGCTGTTCGACCGCCGGACCCAGGAGGCCGCCAACCCCTTCCGGCTGACCTTCCCGGTACAGGCGGAGATGATGGAACCGGCGGGCCAGGGGCTCACGGTGACCTTCCTGGACCGGGACTCCTTCTTCTACTCCGACCGGCGCAGGTCGTATCTGGCGGCTCCGGTGACGTACTCGCTCCTCGTCAACTACCCGCGGGGGGCCGTGCTCGGACCGCTCCTCGACCGGCGGGGCGCCGTGCGCTTCGAGTCCCACTTCCACCCGTACGTCGCGCAGTTCACGACCGCCCTCAACACCGGCGGCATCCCGGGCCTGCTCTCGCTGGACACCCAGCGGCTCAGCGACTCCGGGGTCATCACCGGTCCCTTCGGCCCTGCCGGTCCGGTGGCGGCCGGTGCGGCGTTCGTCACCGAGTACGCGCCGCGCTGGGACAACGTGTACCCCTTCGACTGGCCGAGGGAGACCGTCGACTTCTCCGCCGACGGCGCCTACTCCTCGTACAACTGGGAGCTGTTCTTCCACGCTCCGCTGCTGATCGCGACGCGGCTCGGCAAGAACCGGCGCTTCGCCCAGGCACAGCAGTGGTTCCACAAGATCTTCGATCCCACGGTCAGTTCGACGGAGCCGAGTCCTGCGCGCTACTGGCGCCTGCTGCCGTTCCACACGGCCGCCCTCGCCCCGCCGATCCAGGAGTTGGCGCGGCTGCTCGCCGACAAGTCGCATCCTTCGCGGGAGCGTCAGGAGATGCTCGCCCAGGTGCGGACCTGGCGCGAGAACCCCTTCGACCCGCATGCCGTGGCCCGGCTGCGGCCCAGCGCCTACCAGCAGAACGTGCTGATGAAGTACCTCACCAACCTGGTGGAGTGGGGCGATCAGCTGTTCCGGCAGGACACCATCGAGTCGATCAACCAGGCCGCGCAGCTCTACGTCCTGGCCGACCAATTGCTCGGCCCGCGCCCCGAGGAGCTGCCCGCCCAGACCAGGCCTGCGCCGCTGACGTACCGGGAACTGGAGCCGTCGCTGGACGAACTCGCCAACGCGCTCGTCGCCGTGGAGGGCCTGCTCCCGCCGTCGACCACGGGACCCGGCTCAGTGAACGGCCAGGCGAAGACACCGCCCGTCCCCGTGCCGCTCACCCTGTACTTCTGCGTCCCGCACGACGACGCGCTGCTGCGGCAGTGGGACATCGTCGCCGACCGGCTCTTCAAGATCCGGCACTGCATGAACCTCGCGGGGACCGTGCGCGAACTCGACCTCTTCGGCACACCCCTCGACCCCGGCGCCCTGGTCCGCGCCCTCGCCGGCGGAGCCGATCTCGACCAGGTGCTCGCCGACGGGGCCGCGGGACCCCCCAGCCACCGGTTCGCCGCACTGGCCCGCAAGGCCACCGAACTCTGCACCGACGTACGGCAATTGGGCTCGCTCCTGCTCGCCGCTCTGGAGAAGCGGGACGCCGAACGGCTCGCCGTGCTGCGCTCCGGGCACGAGCTGGCCCTGCTCGATGCCACACGGTCGGTACGCAACCTGCAGATCCAGGAGGCACAGGCCCAGGTCGACGCGCTGCTGAAGTCCATGACCCTGGCCCACACACGGTGCCTGTTCTACGTCGAGCAGCTCAAGGCGCTGGAGACGATCACCATCCCGGCACCCACCGGGCAGACCCGTAGCCAGATCCTCGGCGCCATGCGCGAAGTCGTCGACGGGCTCCAGCCACGCACCCCGCTCACCCGCTTCACCGACCAGCTCACCTCCCTGTTCCGCTCCGAGATGGACGCCATCCACACCAAGCTGGAGGAGGCGATCTCCCAGAAGGACCAGGACGAGGCCCCGGGCGCGAGCGAGAGCTTCACGCTCCCGATGAACAGCTTCGAGCGCCGACAGCTCGCGGAGCTGAAGACCTCGAACGAGAAGCAACTGCGCGCCATGGACCACGAGGCGGCCGCCCAACTCTTCGCCCTCATCCCCGACTTCACGCTGGGACTGCAGGGCTGGGCGGCAAGCCCGGTGATCCAGGCCCAGATCGGCGGCACCCTGCTGTCCACGGCGGCCCGGCTGCACGCCAGCGGCCTCAACTACGAGGCGAACGAGCACTCGTACCGCGCGAGCCTGCACCAACTCCTGGGCGGGTACCGGCGGCGCGCGGACGAATGGCTGCATCAGGCGGACCTGGCGCGTCAGGAGGGCGAACAGATCGGCGCCCAGCTCTCCGCCGCCGGACTGCGTCTGGCAATCACCCGGCTCGAACTGCTCAACCACGACACCCAGACCGCGGGCGCCCGCGAGGCCGACGCCGCGCTGCGGGACAAGTACACGGACGAGGACCTGTACGCGTGGCAGGTCGAGCAGATCTCGGCCGTGCACCACGCCGCGTACGAGCTCGCCTTCGACCTGGCCCGCCGCGCCGAGCGCGCCTACCGCTTCGAACTCGGCATCCAGGACAGCGACTTCATCCGCCCCGGCCACTGGGACGGCCTCAAACAGGGCCTGCTCGCCGGGGAGCGGCTCGCCCAGGACCTCCAGCGGATGGAGGTGTCCTACCTCGACCAGCACCGCCGCGCATACGAACTCACCCGCCACGTCTCGCTCTCCCAGCTCGACGCGGCGGCGCTGATCCGGCTGAAGGTGACGGGCGCATGCGAGGTGGAGCTCCCCGAGGGATACCTCGACCTCGACTGCCCCGGCCACTACGCCCGCCGCATCAACTCGGTGGCCCTCAGCGTCCTCGGCGTCGCCGGACGCCACACCAGCGTCAACTGCACCCTGACACTGCTGCGCAGCACCGTCCGCGTCGACCCGGACCCGCGCGGGGGCTACCCGCGGACCGGCCCCGGCGACACCCGGTTCGTCGACGACCTCGCCGCCGCCCAGTCCATCGTGACCAGCCGCGGCACCGAGGACCCGGGCCTCTTTGAGTCGCAGGGCGGCACCGACGAGCGGTATCTGCCCTTCGAGGGCTACGGCGCGATCTCCCGGTGGCGACTCGAACTCCCCTCGGAGTTCCGGCAGTTCGACTACGCGACCATCACCGATGCCGTGATTCATCTGCGCTACACGGCGCGCGACGGCGGACGGCGCCTCGCCGACGCGGTCCGCTCGGCGCAGCGCACGGACCTCGGCAAGCTGATGGCCTCGGCCGACGGCAGGGGCGGCTTCACCAGGGCCCTGAGCCTGCGCCACGAGTTCGCCGACTGGTACCGGCTCACGGCCGCCACCGGTGACCGCGAGATCACCCTGGAGATCGCGGACCGGTTCCCCTTCCTGCTCCGCGACGGCACGCTCACCATCGACGAGGTCGGCGTGTTCATCAAGGCGACGGACCGGCTGACGGACCAGCAGGTGGCGCGGCTGCGCAAGGCGACGTTCGACGGGAAGCCGCTGTCCGACCTGACGGGCTGGCTGCGCCGCAAGGACGTCGTCCAGGCGGTCGTCCCGGTGCCCGGTCCGGGCTGGAACCCCGCCGTGTCCAGGAAATTCGCCCTCGCCGAGGTCCCGCAGGACACGATCCCCCTCATCGACGACATCTGGCTGCTCTGTCACTACACCGTCAAGTTCGACAAGGCCTGAGCCGACGCGGGCCGGGCCGGGCCGCGAAGGACGGTCCTACGGCTCCTCAGGGCCGTCCTCGTCCAGTTCGAACCACACCGTCTTGCCCTCCGGCTCCGGGCGGAGGTTCCAGCGGTGGGCCAGGAGATCGAGGAGGACGAGGCCGCGGCCCGAGGAGGAGAGTTCGCCGGGGGCGCGGCGGGAGGGGACCTCGTCGCTGCGGTCGGAGACCTCCACGCGCAGCCGGCGGTGGCCCTCGGCGCCGCTGATGTCGGCGCGCAGGACGGCGGCCTGCTCGGTGTGGATCAGTACGTTGCCGAGGAGTTCGGAGACGAGCAGCAGGACGGTGTCGACCTGTTCGGGGCGGGCCCAGTCGTGGAGCAGTCCCTGGAATTCGATGCGGGCGTCGGCGATGCCCTGCGCCTGGTCCTGTTCGAGGGTGAACCGCAGGTTGCGTCCGGGCCGGTCCGCGTGGTCGGCGAGCGGGTCGCGGCGCAGGAGCAGCAGCGCGATGTCGTCCTCGGTGAACGAGGTGACCGGACGGTCGCCCGGCTGCGTGCTCTGCGGGGCCACCACCGCGTTCAGGAGCCGGTCGGCCATGCCGTCGAGGTCGTCGGCGCCGCCCGGTGTCAGCGCGCTCCGCACCCGGAGCCAGCCGGAGTACATGTCGTGGCCGCCGGACTCGATCAGGCCGTCCGTGCACAGCATGAGGATCTCGTTCTCACGCAGCGTGATGACGCTGACCGGGTAGTCGTCCTCGCCGAGGTCGAGCCCCAGGGGCAGGCCGCCGCGCACGTGCTTGAGCAGGCAGGTGCCGTCCGGGAGCCGCAGGACCGGGTGCGGGTGCCCGGCGCGGGCGATGCGCAGCGTGCCCGTCCTGGGGTCGGCCTCCAGATAGATGCAGGTGGCGAAGCGGCCCTCGTCGAGGGATGCCAGGAAGTGCGAGGCGCGGACGAGGACGGCGTCGGGGCCGTGGCCCTCGGCCGCGTAGGCGTGGATGGCGGTGCGCAGTTGCGACATCAGCCCGGCGGCCTGCACGTCGTGGCCCTGGACGTCGCCGATCACCACGCCGAGGCGCCCGTTGGGCAGGGTGATGCTGTCGAACCAGTCGCCGCCGACCATGAGCCCGCCGCCGGTGGGTACGTAACGGGCGGTGACGGTGACCCCTTCGGGTCCCGGGCCGATCCTGCCCATGCTGCTGCGCAGGCTCTGGGACAGGGTGCGGTCCGCCTGGCCGTCGTAGGTCTGCTCGATGCACTGGCCCAGCAGCCGGGCGAGGGTCACCAGGAAGGTGCCGGTGCCGTCGGTCGTCTCCACCGGGGCGTCGAAGGCGGCCATCCACACGCCGGTGAGCTGGCCGTACGTGGTGAGCGGCAGGAACGCCCAGGCCTCGTACCGTGTCGGCTCCGCGTACCCACTGGCGGAGGGGAACCGGTCCCGGTAGTCCTGCGGCGAGGCCAGCACCACGGGCCGACCGGTTCTGGCCACCTGCGCGGCGGGGTGGGCGGTGCGCAGCGGCAGCCGGAACGCGTCGGACTCGCCGTCGCTCAGGCCGAACTGGCCCACGCAGTGCAGCACTTCGCGGTCCGCCCGGAAGACCGCCTGCCCGCGCAGCGGGAAGTCGGCGTCGGCCAGCTGGGAGATCAGGGCGAGGGCCTCCCCGAGTGACGCGATGCGCGCCAGCGCGTGTCCGGTGACGAGCAGGTCGGTGTCGCGGTGGCTCGTACGCCGCAGGGCCCGGTCCGAGCCCGCACCGGGCCCTCCGGAGGCCGGGCCCGCCAGCCGGTTGAGCACGTCGACCTGGCGCACCTCGGCGTCGTACGCCTCGGGTGCCTCGTGCTCCTCGGGCTCCTCTTCGGGGATTCCGCGCTCGCGCCCGCCACCCACCTGCGGCACTCCCCTCGGCTCGACGCTCTCCGGTTTCCCCTCCATCGTCCGACGATCGGCCGTGCCGCGCCTGCTCTCGCACGCCATGCGGGCGACCACGCCGGGCGCCCGACCAGGGCGTGGCCCGGTCGGGCGCCCGCGCGCGGCGCTGTCACCAGGAGGACTTGGTGACCCCCGGCAGGTGTCCGGCGTGTGCCTCCTCCCGCAGCCGCACGCGGGACAGGCCGAACTTGCGCAGATGCCCGCGCGGCCTGCCGTCCACGCTGTCGCGGTTGCGGACCCGGGTCGCGCTGGCGTCGCGGGGCTGGCGGCGCAGTTCGGCCAGGGCCGCGGTGCGCTCGGCCTCCGGGGTGCCGGGGCGGCGGATGATCTCCTTCAGTGCCGCGCGCCGGGCGGCGTGCCGCTCGACGATCGCCTTCCGCTTCTCGTTCTTCGCGATCTTGCTCTGCTTCGCCATCAGACCTTTCCCCCTCGGGACCGGATCCGCGCGACCGCGGCCTCGACGCCGATGACGTCGACCGTCTTGACCCCCCTGACGCTCAGGGTCAGTCGCACGCTACGGCCCTCACTGGCCAGCCAGTAGCGCTTGCGCTGGATGTTCGGGTCGAAGCGGCGCGAGGTGCGCCGGTGCGAGTGGGAGATGCGGTTGCCGAAGCGCGGTGCGGTGCCTGTCAGTTGGCAGTGGGCGGACATGCGGTCCCTCTCCGTCGTGCTGTGTCGTGCGTGACCATGGCCCCGTTATTGAACATGGAAACCATTGCCATATAGTAGCGGCATGGCACGCAACGAACTGCGCCCGATCCTCAAACTCCGCTCAACGGCAGGCACGGGCTACACCTACGTCACCCGCAAGAACCGCAGGAACAACCCGGACCGCCTGGTCCTGCGCAAGTACGACCCCGTGGTCGGCCGCCACGTCGACTTCCGCGAAGAACGCTGAGCGCCACACCTCCACACCCCCGCACGACCACCCGAACCATCCGACCCATCCGAACCACCTGGAGTCCGCCATGAAGCCCGGCATCCACCCGGCCTACCGGCCCGTTGTCTTCCGCGACAAGGCCGCCGGATTCGCCTTCCTGACCCGTTCCACGCTCACCACCGACCGCACCGTCGAGTGGGAGGACGGGCACACCTACCCCGTGTACGACGTCGAGGTCTCCTCGGCGAGCCACCCCTTCTACACCGGCACCGCCCGCGTCATGGACACCGCGGGACGCGTCGAGCGCTTCGAGCGTCGCTTCGGCCGCCGAGGGGCCCGGTGATGGGGCGCCGCGACCGGCTGCCCGTCGTGATCGTCGGCGGCCTGCACAGCGAAGCGCGCCGGGAGGTGGTGCGGGGCCTGCTCGACGCGGTGCCGTCCAGCGTGGCCCTCCACCACGACCTCGGCACCGCCCCGTCGGGGACCGTGACCCGCACCGTCCGGGACGCCTCCGGTGAACTCGGCCGCGGCGAGGCGCCGTTGGTCAACGACTGCGCCTGCTGCGCCCTGCGCGAGGACCTCGTGCCGGAGCTCGAACGCCTCGCGGGCGACGGGCTGACCCGCCTCGCCGTCGTGGAGCTGTGGGACTCCGTCGAACCGCAGGCCATGGCGGACGTCGTCGCCGCGCACGGTGCGCCCGCGCTCCAGCTGACCGGCGTCGTCACGGCCGTCGACCCCGCGCTCGTCCTGCCCTATCTCGGCAACGGGGACGACCTCGCCGAGGCCGGGCTCGCGGCCGCCGCGAGCGATCAGCGTACGGTCGCGGACACCTGGGCCCGGCAGCTGGAGTACGCCTCCGTCGTCGCCGTCACCGAGAGCCCGGAGGCGGACGAGGAGGACCGGGCCCTGCTCGCCCAGCTGCACCCCACGGCGCAGCAGGTGCCGGCCCGCTCCACCGAACTGGCCCGGCTCGTCCTGGCCGGATTCGACGTCGAGGCGGCCCGCACCGCCCAGCACCCGGCCAGTGCCCGGCTGCCGCAGGAAGCGGAGGAGGCCGGGGTCGGCACCCTCGTATGGCACCGGCACCGGCCGTTCCATCCGCAGCGGCTGTACGACGCCCTGGAGGATCTGTGCTGCGCCGCGGCCCGCAGCCGGGGGCGCTTCTGGCTCGCCGACCGGCCCGACACCCTGCTGTCCTGGGACGCGGCGGGCGGCGCCCTGGGCGTCGACGACTGCGGCCCCTGGCTGCACTCACTGCCCGACGCCGCCTGGGAGTTGATGCCGCCCGAGCGGCGCGCGGCGGCGGCCATGGACTGGCACCCCGAGCACGGCGACCGCTGCCAGCACCTCGTGTTCACCTCCCCCGCCCTCGACCGCGAGGGCCTGACCGCACTCCTCGACTCCTGCCTGCTCACCGACGCCGAGTACCGCGCGGGCCCGGCCGGCTGGAGCCGGCTCCCCGCCGCCTTCGACCCGCTGCTCGACCCCGCGCGCTGACCCGCCGAAAGGAACCGACATGCCCCGTTCCCGCATCCCCCGCAAGCCCGCCAAGCCGCGCCCGAACCCGCTCGACGCGGCCGGCATCACCTACGTCGACTACAAGGACACCGACCTGCTGCGCCAGTTCGTCTCCGACCGCGGCAAGATCCGCAGCCGCCGCGTCACCCGTCTCACGGTCCGCCAGCAGCGCCGGGTGACCTCCGCCATCAAGAACGCCCGGGAGATGGCGCTGCTGCCGTACGGGAAGAGGTGAGGGGATGCGGCTGCGGGCAGGTCACGCGCAGGTCCGCAGCCGCACCGTCGTCCCCTTGGCCCCCGGCCTCACCTGCACCGTGTCGCACAGCATGCCCGCGCCCCACAGACCGAAGCCGGCGTCCGCGGCGGAGTCCGGTGGGTCCCAGCTGAGGTGGGCGTCGGGCTGCCAGTCGCCGGAGTCGGTGATCTCGCAGATCAGGCCCTTGTCCGGCCAGGTGCGCAGGGTGACGGGGGCGTCGCCGTGGCGGATGGCGTTGGTCGCCACCTCGGTGACGGCCACCAGCAGGTTGTGCAGGGCGTCGCCCGTCACTCCGCAGCCGCGCGCCTGTTCGGCCACGAAGGCGCGCACGGCGTGCAGGTCCGCGGGCAGGATCCGCATGGACGCGGCCGTGTGCGGTGAGGCGGGCAGCGACCGGCGGTCAAGGTCCTTGAGGAGGGCCGTCTGGTCTCCGTACACGGGGCTGTCCCGCAGGGCCTCGCCCTCGAAGACCTCGGGGTGGGTGCGGCGCACATGGTCGACGACCTCGGATGTCACCACGCTCGTGTCGTAGCAACACAGGCTGTGGAAGGGCTGGTTGGGGAAGCTGACGTTGAGCAGCGCCTCGTAACGCACCCACTCGATGGGGTCCGGGTAGCGTTCCCAGTCGTCGGTCGCCACCACCCAGGCGGGGCGGGGGCCGAGCGTCCTGGCGACCGCCGATATCGCGGCCATGGCCCGCACGGGATTCGTGTAGACGTCCAGGGGGTGGAGGAACTGCACCGCAGGGGCGTCCTGGCCGAGTGCCTCGCGCAGCGCGTCGGCCTCGCGCGCCGGGGCCACGGCGAGCGTCGGCGCCCCCGCCTCGATGCCCTCGCGCAGGTGCGGCACGGTGCCCGCGAGGAACTCCGGCATTCCGTCGTACAGCACCGCCTGGTGCTGGTGGACCAGCGGCTCGTCGAAGCCCGGGCCTTCCGCCGGGCCGAGCCGGGCGAGCGCCTCGATGATCTCGTCGATGGTCATGCCGTCCTCTCCGTTCCCGGTACCAGGCCCGGCAGCCGGCCCCAGCCCACGATCGCGATGACGCCCGCCACCTGCGGTGCCACCTGGTCGAGGACCAGCCCCCGGCGCGGGCCGCGGCGGTGTCCGATGCCCGCGAGCAGGCGCAGCGCCCCGAGGTCGATGAAGGTCAACCCGCCGAGGTCGAGGTGGAGTTCGCCGTCCACCTCCGCGAGGTCCGCGAGCGCCTGCGCGACGACGCCGTACCGGGTGGTGTCCAGTTCCCCCGCGAGGCCGAGCCCCGGCGGGTCGTCGGTTCGGGTGATCCGCAGGATGCGCTGCTCGCTGGGTGCCGTGGCGTCCATGGGGCCTGCCGAGTGGTGAGATGGGTCCTTGTGCAAGGCGTCCTTGAAGGTAGAACGGTTCGGTAGAGCGGCGGTAGATCCGGTCGCCGCCGGCTTGAAACCGTTTACAGCGGCGGTGGGCCGAGCGTTTCCGGGCCCATGCCCAGGCTCAGGCACGCGGGGAAGAACGCGCTCCACGCGTGTCCGCGCCAGCGGACATACCCCGTGAGGTCACTGCCCAGCCCGGCGGCGCGTGCAAGAAGTTTCGCCGCCTCCACGTGCCTGCCCTCGTACAGGAGGATGCGGCTGACTTCGTGCAGGGCGAAGCACTGCAGGCCGTCGTCGCCGGTCTCGTCCGCGATCCGGGCGCTCTCCGCGTAGGCCTCCAGCGCGTCGTTGGTGCGGCCGAGACCGCGCAGGGCGCGGCCGAGGTCGCCGAGGCCGACCACCAGGGCCGTGCGGTCGTCCGCCGCGCGGGCCAGGGCGAGATGCGCCCGCTGCACGGTGAGGGACTCCTCGTACTTCTCCTTCTCCGTGAGCGCGTCCGCGAGGCAGTACAGGGTGCGCCGCTCCCCCTTGGCGTCGCCGATCCAGCGCCAGACGGCGAGCGCCGCGTCCAGGCACTGGCGCATGTGGTCGAGCCTGCCGTGCAGCCAGTACACCGCCGCCAGGTTGTGCAGTCCCTGGGCCTCGCTCCTGCGGTCGCCGAGTCGGCGGGCGGTGCGGATGGCGAGTACACCGAGGGTGCGCAACTCCCGTGCGCGGGCGTACGGGTAGAGGTACCAGTGCAGGAGTCCGGTGAGGCGGACGGCGTGGCGCGCCGCGTCGTCGGACGCGCTGGAGGCGTGCGTGATGGTGGCGATGAGGTTGGCGCGCTCGCTGTCCAGCCAGGCCTCCGCCTGCCCGAGGTCGTCGATGCGGACCGGCGTCGGGGCGTCGGCCCGGCGGGCGAGGCCGGGTGGCACCTCCAGGTGGGCCACGGCGCGGCCGGTGGTGGCGGCGTAGAAGCACAGGACGCGTTCGAGGGCCCCGGTGCGTTCGGCCTCGGGTTCCTCGGCGCACACCTCGCGGGCGAACAGGCGGAGCAGGTCGTGCATTTGATAACGGCCGGGGGCCGGGCTGTTCAACAGGTGGGCGTCGACGAGGCGTTCGAGCGCGTCCTCGGCGCGGGCGGCGGGGACGCCGAGCAGCGCGGTCGCGGCGGGCAGGCTGGTGCTCGATCCCGGTACGACGCCCAGGAGCCGGAACGCGCGGGCGGCGGCCTGGTCGCTGGGGTGGGCCCCGTGGCACAGGGTCCGGTAGCCGGCGTGGAAGCTCGCGCGGACCGAGATGTCGCCGACGCTGATCTCGTCGAGGCGTCCCTGTGCGTCACTGAGCCGCTCGACGAAGGCGCTCAGCGGCCAGCTGGGACGGGCGGCGAGGCGGGCGCCGACGATCCGCAGGGCGAGCGGAAGCCCGCCGCACATCCGGATGATCGCGTCGGCCGCCTCGGTCTCTGCGCCGACCCGGTCCGCGCCGAGCAGCCTCTCCAGGAGCGCCATCGCCTGGTCGTGGAAGAGCACGCCGAGGTGCAGTTGGCTGGCGCCCTCCAGCGTCGTGAGCATTTCGCGGCTGGTGATCAGGACGGCGCAGCCGGGCCCTGCGGGCAGCAGCGGGCGCACCTGTTCCACGCCCGCCGCGTTGTCGAGGACGACCAGGACGCGCCGGTCGGCGACCATGGAGCGGAACGCGGCGGCCGCCTCCTCCGTGTTGGTGGGAACGGCGACGCGCGGCACGCCCAGCGTGCTGAGGAAGCGGCCGAGCACCTCCACCGGTTCGAGGGGCGAGAGGCCCGCGGTGGCGCCGTGCAGATCCACGTAGAACTGGCCGTCGGGGAAGCGGTCGGCGAGCCGGTGCGCCGCGTGGATGGCCAGGGCCGACTTGCCGACGCCGCCGGTGCCGTCGATCGCGGCGATGGCGAGACGGCCGCGTCCGGTGGAGCCGAGGATCTCCTGGAGGACGGACGCCTCGCCGGTGCGGCCGAGGAACTCGGCGGTGGTGTGCGGCAGTTCACGCGGGACGCGGGCCGGCGCCTCGGCCGGGGCACGGTCGACCTCCGCGGGCTCGGGCGCCTCGGGCGGTTCGGGTTCCAGGAGCAGGGAGGTGTCGCCGGTGAGGATGCGCTGGTGGAGTTCGCGCACCGGCGGTCCCGGTTCGATGCCCAGGTCGTCGGCGAGGCTGCGGCGCAGGTCGCGGTAGGAGCTCAGGGCGTCGGCCTGACGGCCGCAGCGGTACAGGGCGAGCATCAGCCGGGCCCGCAGCGCCTCGCGCAGGGGGTGTTCGGCGGACAGAGCCTGGAGTTCGCCGAGGACCGCCTCGTGGTGGCCCAGCCGCAGACGCGCCTCGATGAGGAGTTCGCGGGCCTGGGTGTGCGCGGCGACGAGGCGGGTGGTCTCGGTCTCCACCGCGGGGGTCGGCGGCACGTCGGCGAAGGGGGTGTCGTGCCACAGGTCGAGGGCCTCGGCGAGCCGTTCGGCGGCGGCCTTCGCGGCGTTGCGCTTGAGGTCGCGGCCGGCTTCCTGGACGAGGTCGGCGAAGCGGTGGGCGTCGACGGCGCCGGGCTCGACGAGGAGCCGGTACCCATGGGCCCGGTAGCCGTGTACATGGGTGACCAGGACGTCGCCCGAGGTGTCACCGAGCGCGCGACGCACCCGCGAGACGTAGCCCTGGAGCAGTTTGTGGACGCTCTGCGGCGGGTGGGGGCCCCAGAGTTCCTCGACCAGCCGGTCGGTGGAGACGAGTTGGTTGGCCTCGCACAGCAGGACGGCCAGGAGCATGCGCCACTTCGCCGGCGTGAGCGGCACCTGAGCGCCGTCGCGCCACAGGCCGAGCGGCCCGAGCAATCTATATCTCATGGCCTCGTGTCATGTGTCATGTGTCCTGTGCCGTCTCCCGCGCTCTTGTCGGACGGGTGGGGTGGCCCCCGATTGTGGTGCGAACTCACGTGCGGGACAAGGAGGTTCACCAAGGTGCGGGGACACCGCGGTCGAGTTCCCCCTTGAGTTCGCGGATCAGTTCCCGTGTGTCGTCCCATGACAGGGCCCGGGACCGGATCAGCCGGAAGGCGAGCCGGTGCTCCCTGATCCGCCCGGCGTCGACCGTGCTCTGCGCGCCGAGGGAGGACTCGCCGCACAGCACGTCGGGCCCCTCCCCGAAGCCCAGGATCCGGAACGGCGGCAGCGCGCCCGGGTGGTCCCGCGCCCCGAAGGGAAGCACCCGGAGGTGGATCCGGGGCAGTGCGCCACTGTCGAGGAGGTGCCCGAGCTGCCCGCTCATCACCCGCTCCCCGCCGACGCGGTGGCGCAGAACGCCCTCGTCGAGGAGCACGACGAGGTGCGCCGGTTCGCGGCGGGCCAGGATGCGCCGGCGCCGGGCGACGGCCGCCAGGCGCTGTTCGATCCGCAGGGGCGGGTCGAGCGGGTGGGCCGTGGCGCACAGGGCGCGCGCGTAGTCCTCCGTGCGCAGCAGCTCGGGGACGGCGGCGGACGCGAACTCGTGGATGACGGCGGCCCGTTGTTCCAGTTCGGCGATGTGCCGGGGGCGATCGACGGGGGCGGGGCGCAGGGCCGTCGCCCCGTGGGGCAGCCAGGCGACGGTGCCGTCGGGCCCCGGCGCGGCCCACGCGATCGGCGTGCGCGGGCCGGCCGCCGGGGTCCCCGCCGCCCCGGGCGCCTGGGAGCGCACGCGGCTGAGCAGGCCCCAGGCGTACGCGCCCGGGTCGGCGGCGACGGTGAGGGCCGCCTCGACGCACGCACGCGCGCCGTCCTCACTGACGCTGGTGCCGCAGGGGCCGTGCTGATGGCGGCTGCCCGCGACGCGGTGGATGTCCCACCGGTAGACGCTCCCCCGCTGCGTGTTCATCGGGCCCGCCGTGCCGTGTCGCCGCCGTCCAGGGCGAGCGTGCACCAGGTGGTCTTGCCGCGGCCCGGTTCCCTGCGCGAGCCCCAGGCCGAGGCGACGGCCTCCACGAGCTGCATCCCGCGTCCCCGTTCGTCCTGCGGCCCCGCCGCGCGCAGCGCGGGGCGGACCGGCGAGGAGTCGGTGACCTCGATGAGCAGCCGGTTCCCGAGGTCCACCACGTTGACGGCGACCGTGGTGTCGGCGGTGTGCACGACGGCGTTGGTGACGAGTTCGCTGACGAGCAGCTCACCGTCGTCGACGGCGCCCGGCGGGCATCCCCAGGCGGTCAGTGCGGCGAGCACGGCCGCGCGCACCCGGACGACCTCCGCGGGGACCGCGCGGACGTGCCGGTGCAGTTGTCGGCCCACTGCGAGGTCGCAGTCGGCGCAGGAGCGCCGGGTGCGTGAGTAGGCGTACGGGCCCGCGTCCAGCAGGGACGTGCGGGACCGCGCGGATGTGCCTTTCGAGGAACCCATGGCCCTCCCCCTCGATGTGCCGCCGCTTGGGGCGGCTCGGCTGCGTGCAGCGTGCACGGCGAGGGGAGAGCGGCGGTACAGCGCCGGTAGGCGGTCCCGGGATCCGGCCGCGAGGGGCCGGATCCCGGCGCGCTCAGTCCTTGTAGTCCGGCGCGGTCCGCTCGACGAGTCGCAGCAGCGCGCCCCAGGCCAGGTCGTACGCGATGTCGTCCTCGACGTCCGAGGACGCCTCGCCCTCGCCGGTGAGCTGCTGGGCGGTGTACTCGCAGACCTGCTCGGAGGGGATGATCAGCTGTCCGCCCGCCTGGGCGGTGACCTGGATCTCGCAGGCCTTCTCCAGGTAGTACATGCGCAGGAACGCCTGCTTGGCGCTCTCGCCGACGGTCAGCAGGCCGTGGTTGCGCAGGATCAGCGCGGGCTGCGTGCCGAGGTCCTCGACGAGGCGCTTCTGCTCGTCGAAGTTGAGGGCGACGCCTTCGTAGTCGTGGTAGCCGACGCGGTTGTGGAACTCCATCGACATCTGGTTGACCGGGAGCAGCCCGCCCTGCTGCGCGGCGACGGCGCAGCCGGCCTTGGTGTGGGTGTGCAGCACGCAGTGGGCGTCGGGGCGGGCCTTGTGGATCGCGCTGTGGATCATGAAGCCGGCCGGGTTGACGGGGTGCGGGCTCGGCTCGACCGCGTTGCCGTCGAGGTCGATCTTCACCAGGTTCGAGGCGGTTATCTCCTCGAACAGCAGGCCGTAGGGGTTGATCAGGAAGTGGTTGTCCGGACCCGGGAGGCGCTGCGAGATGTGCGTGAAGATCAGGTCGGTCATGCGGAAGTGCGCGACCAGGCGGTAGACGGCGGCCAGTTCGCGGCGCAGGCGCAGCTCCTCCCGGGCGGCGTCGTCGGCCGTGACGGGGGCGGTGAGGGTGTCGGTCACGCGAGTACTCCTTGCGTACGAGAGGCGGTGCGGGAGGTGGTGCGGGAGGCGTTACGAGAGGTGGGGTCGACGACGGGGGTGTGCGGGCGTCCGGTGGCCCACCAGGCGATGACGTTGCGCGCGGGCTCGGTGACGTAGGCGCGCAGTGAGGCGTCGGAGAGGAAGGCGCTGTGCGGCGAGAGCAGCAGGCGCGGGTGGCTGCGCAACCGGTCGTCCGCCGCGGGCGGTTCGACGGGGAAGACGTCGAGGGCGGCGCCCGCGAGGTGCCCGCCGTCGAGGGCGGCGAGCAGGGCGACCGGGTCGACGAGGTCGCCCCGGGAGACGTTGACGAGGACGCTGCCGGGGCGCATGCGGGACAGCAGGCCGGCGTCGACCAGGCCCTTGGTCTGCGGGGTGGAGGGGATGTGCAGCGACAGGACGTCGGCGCGCTCCACGAGCGTGTCCAGGTCGAGGCGTTCGACGCCCTCGGGCCAGTCCGTGGCGCGCGGGTCGTGCGCGGCGATCCCGCCGAAGAGGGGTGCGGCGAGGCGGGCGAGGGTGCGCGCGATGCGTCCCATGCCGACCAGGCCGAGCGTCAACTCGCTCGCCCGGCGCGGCACTTCGCGCAGCTCGCCGCTCCAGCCGCCGGAGCGGACCACGGCGTCGGCCTGCGGCAGGCGGCGGGTCAGCGCGAGCGCCTGGGCGAGGGCGTGCACGGCGACGTCCTCGGTCGCGCCGCCCGGCAGGTTCGCCACCCACAGGCCGCGCCGCTCCGCCTCCGCGATGTCGACCATGTCGTAGCCCGCGGACATGGTGGCGAGCATCCGCACCTTGGGCACGCGGTCGAGCAGGTCCGCGTCCACGCGCGCGTACCCGACGATCAGCGCGTCGGCGTCGTGCGCGACGGCGCCGATCGCCTCCGGGTCCCGGCTGCCGGCGACCCGCACCTCCCAGCCGGCGTCGGCGAGGAGACGGATGCCCGGTGCGGGGTCCAGTTCCTCGGTGTCGGTGATCACGACGACGGGTCGCGGCACACCATCCTCCAGGGCCATCAGAAATGATTCGATCGACTTACGGGAACGAAACCTACGTTTCGACTGCCACAATTGTCCAGACCGAACGAGACGGTCGCCCACCCGGTGACCGACAATGAGCGGGCGCCCGGCCGGTCCACGGCCGGGCCGGAACCGAACCGCCGAGGGGAACAGCACGTGGATCTCGACGAGACCGACCTGGGCATCGTGCGCGAGTTGCAGGGCGACGGCCGCCTCACGTACGAGACCCTCGCCCAGCGCGTGGGCCTGTCCCGGCCCGCGGCACGGATGCGCGCGCAGCGGCTCCAGGAGTCGGGCGCCGTACGGGTCGTGGCGATCGTGCACCCGGCGGTGCGCGATCTGTCGGCCTCCGCGCATCTGGCGATCGACACCGACGGTCCGGCGGGCCCGGCGGCCCGCGCGATCGCCGCGCTGCCCGAGGCGCCGTTCGTGACGCTGACCAGCGGGCGGCGCGCCATCATGACGGAGCTGCGCACCGCGGGCTTCGGCGCGCTCGACCGGACCATCGAGCAGATCCGGGCCATGCCGGGCGTACGCGCGGTGGACGCACTCGTCGCGACCCGCCACGTGAAGGACCCCTACCTCCTCACGCGGGAGCCGACCGTGAGCGCGCTCGACGCGGTGGACGAGCGGATCCTCGCCGAACTCGAGGACGACGGCCGCCTGGCCTTCGCGGAACTCGCCGCGCGCGTCGGCCTGTCGGCGGGCGCGACCCGCGCACGCACCCTGCGCCTGCTGGAGGGCGGGGTGGCCAAGGTGGTGGCCCTGGTCCGCCCCGACGTGCTCGGCATGGGGTACCTGTGCGGGTTCAGCCTGCGGGTCGACGGCGCGGCGGCGGACCTCGCCGAGCGGATCGCCACCTTCGGGCGCGTGACGTTCCTGTCGACGTGCCTGGGCGGCGCCGAACTGGTCGGCACGATCACCGCGGAGTCGTTCGCGGCCGTGCGCGCCACGCTCGAGGAGATGCGCGCCCTGCCCGCCGTACGGGAGGTGGAGAGCTGGCTCCACCTCGAACTGATCAAGGAGCGCTACGACCTGGGGCCGCGCACGGACTGACCCCACGGGCGGCCCGTAGGGGTGCACAGCCGATACGTAACCCAACAGGCGATTCGACGTTACAAACATTCCTAGACCGACCCTCTGGTCAATCAGTCGTTCGCTATCTATGGTTCTGCAAGCCGAATCGTCTGTCGGCGCACCCCCTGTTCGTTCCCGGTCGAAGGCAGGCCTGCCATGCCCCGCTCCCCCGAGCACACGCTCCTCGTCACCGGCGCCGCCGTAGCCGCCGCGGGCACCACCGTCCGGGCCGAGGCCCTCGCCGTACGCGGCGAGCGCATCGTGCACGTCGGCACCGTCGAGGAGGCCCGCGCCGCACTCGGCGGCCGGGTCGACGAAGAGCTCCGCCTCGACGGCGGCCTCGTCCACCCCGGCTTCGTGGACGCCCACTGCCACCCGGTGATGTACGGACAGGCGCTCGCCTGGGTCGACCTGCGCCCCGAGCGCGTGCCGGACATCGACACGCTCGTCGAGGTGCTCCAGGAGGCGGCCCGCGACCTGCCGGGCGGCGTCCCGATCCGCGGCTTCGGCTACGAGCACCGGCGGCTCACCGAGGGCCGCCACCCCAGCTGCCACGACCTGGACCGCGTCGCCGACGACCGCGAGGTCTACGTCATGAACGCCTCCGGGCACGGCGGCGTCGTCAACTCCCACACCCTGCGCACCTGCGGCATCGACGCGACCACCCCCTCCCCCGAGGGCGGCACCATCGGCCACTTCGCCGACGGCGAGCCCGACGGGCAGCTGTGGGACGGCGCCTGCGACCTGCTGACCGGCCCGGCCGGCGTGAAGATCGGCAACCACGGCCCGAACTTCCACCTGTCCGAGCCCGACGACATCATGGCCGACCATCTGCTGCGCGCCCAGGAGGTGTTCCTCGCCGCCGGTGTCACCACGATCGGCGACGCGCAGGTCTCGCGCCGCGAGATGGAGACGTACCTGCGGGCGCGGGCCGACGGTTCGCTGCGGATGCGTGTGTCCGCCTACCTGACCTCCGCGCTGCTCGACACCGCCCTCGAACTGGGCGCGGTGCGCGGCTTCGGCGACGACCGCTTCCGCATCCAGGGCGTGAAGTTCTACGCCGACGGCACGCTCGGCGGCTGGACCGCGTACTTCCCCGAGGGTTACGCCGCCGACTGCTGCCACCACGGGCAGCTGTACCACTCGGTCGAGGAGTACGCGGAGATCGTGCGCCGCGCCCACGCCGCCGGCCTGCAGACCGCCACGCACGCCCAGTCCCCGTACGCCATCGGCATGGTGCTCGACGCGATCGAGAAGGCGCAGGCCGACCGGGAGCGCCCCGACATGCGCCACCGCATCGAGCACTCGGGTCTTCCGACGGACGAGCAGATCGAGCGGATGGGCGCGCTCGGCGTCGTCCCCGTCATGCAGCCGCAGCACCATCTGCGCACCGGCGACGGCACGTTGACCGCGATCGGCGAGATGGGGCACCGCTACAACCCGGCGGGCCGCTGCCCCGAGGCCGGTGTGCCGGTCGTCTTCTCCTCGGACGCGCCGGTGGCCCCGCCCGCCCCGCTGGAGGCGGTGTCCGCCGCGGCCACCCGGCGCACGGTCCTCGGCACCGTCCTCGGCGACGAGTCGCTGCGCCTGCCGGTCGAGGCCGGTCTGCACGCGCACACGGCGGCCGCGGCGAGCGCCCTGCACCGCGAGCACGCGGTCGGCGCGCTTGCCTCCGGCATGCTGGCGGACTTCGTCGTGCTGGATGCCGATCCGTTGCACGTGCCCGCCGAGGACTTGGCCGGGATTCGCGTCCAGGAGACGTGGATCGGCGGCAGCCGGGCGTGGGCGCGCAGCGCGTAGCCGGAGTCGTTGTGGCCGAGTCGTGGTGTGGCCGAGCCGGATGGCGCGCCACACCGTGGCTGGGCTTGCGCAGTTCCCCGCGCCCCTGAAGGCCGCACCGTTGTCCGGCTCGTCCCCAATGACGCGCACAACCGTGGTTGCGGTCGCGCAGTTCCCCGCGCCCCTGAAGGCCGCACCGCTGCCCGGACCGTCCCGATGACGCGCCCGGCCGTGGCTGGGCTCGCGCAGTTCCCCGCGCCCCTGAAGGCCGCACCGCCGCCCGGGCCGTCCCTGTGACGCGCCCAGCCGCCCTGGAAGCCCCCCACTTCCCGTCCCCGCCCGCACTCTTCCGCCGGAGGTCCCCTTGTCGGACCGCACCACGCCCCGCTCGCCGCAGAGTCCGTTCAGGACGGCGTTCGCCGCTCTGTCCGGTACCTCCATCGAGTGGTACGACTTCTACGCCTTCGCCACCGCCGCGGCGATCGTGTTCAACGACGTCTTCTTCCCCGCCGACATGCCGACGGCCCTGAAGACGATCTCGTCCTTCGCGACCTTCGCCGTCGGCTTTCTGCTGCGCCCGCTCGGCGGCATCGTCTTCGGGCACATCGGCGACCGCGTCGGCCGCAAGAAGACGCTCGTCATCACGCTCCTGATGATGGGCATCGCCTCGTTCGCGATCGGCCTGCTGCCGACGTACGACCAGGTCGGCGTCCTCTCCCCGATCCTGCTGATCACGCTGCGCCTGATCCAGGGCATCGCGATCGGCGGCGAGTGGGGCGGCGCCGTACTCATCGCCGTCGAGAACGCACCGAAGGGCAAGGCCACCTTCTTCGGCTCGTTCGCCCAACTCGGCTCGTCCGTCGGCGCGTTGCTGTCGACCGGCATGTTCAGCCTCATGAACCTCTTCGGCGACTCCGCGTTCAACAGCTGGGGCTGGCGCGTGCCGTTCCTCGCCTCCGCGGTCCTCGTCGTCATCGGCCTGGTGGTGCGCACCAAGCTGGAGGACTCCCCGGTGATGGACGACATCCACGCCGCCGAGGCCGAGAAGGGGACGCCGAGCCGGCTGCCCGTCGCCGAGGTCCTGCACAAGGACTGGAGGACGGTCCTGACCGGGGTCTTCGCGCTCGCCACGGCGACCGGCGGCTACTACGTGGTGACCAGCTATCTGCTCTCGTACGGCACCGAATCGCTGCACCTGTCGGAGTCGATGCTGCTCAACGGCCTCTCGCTGGCCGCGTTCCTGGAGCTGGTGGTCACTCCGCTGCTCGCGCTGCTCGGTGACAAGGTGGGCGCCCACAAGGTTGTCGTCGCGGGTCTCGCCGGTGTCGTGCTGCTGTCGATCCCGCAGTTCATGGTGCTCGGCGGCGGCAGCGTCGTGCTGATCTATCTGATGATGCTGGCGATGCGCCTGGTGATGTCGGCGCTGTACGGGCCGATGGCCGCGATCCTGGCCGACGGCTTCGCCCCGCACGTCCGCTACACCGGTATCTCGCTCTCCTACCAGGTCTGCAACATGATCTTCGCGGGCTTCGCCCCGGTCACCGCGGTCTGGCTGTCGTCCCTGGCCGGCGGGGCGTTCTGGCCGCCGGCCGCCGCGCTGATGGTGGTCTCCGTGATCGGCATCTGGTGCACGCTGCGGCTGCGGGTCCACTTCGAGCGCCGGGTCGCGGCCGAGTCCACGGCCGCCACCCGGGCGTCGGTGCCCGCCTAGGAGCGGGCCTCAGTAACGCTGCGCCTTGGCCACGCTCGCCTTGAGGTGCGGCTCGGGGGGCTTGGTGCTGATCGCCAGCGGCTGCGCCCTGCCCCCCGCCTTCAGGTCCTCGGCTCCGACGACCTTCGTCTCGACCACCTTGCCGTCGGAGTCGCTGAAGTCGACCTGGACCGCGTACGAGGCTTTCTTGTCGGTGGTGTTGGTGATGTGGACGACGACGGCGCGCACGCCCTTCGTGTCCGCGAGGCGCTTTCCGGTCAGCTCGACGTCGCGCACCGCGTTGCCCTCCCCGTCGACCTTGTCCAGCTGCTTGGTGAACTCCTGCCGCTTGCGTTCCAGGTCGGCCGAGACCGACGCCTCGAACTTCTCGGCCCGCTCCGAGGCCGACTCGGCGGCCTCGGAGGCGGAGGCCTTGATCGACTCCTTCTTCGACGCCAGCGCCGAGGGCGGCGTACCGGAGAACCTCGACGCGTCCGGTGAGCTGGCTGACGCACTGGCGCTCGCGCCCGTGTCCTTCTCGTTCCCTGAGCCGCATCCCGCGAGGGCCAGCACACCCGCCAGCGCGCAGGCGATCGGCGCGACCGTCGTCCGCCCGCGCATCAGAACCTCAACACCGCGGCGACGCGCCCGGCGTCCGCGAGGGTGTCGTCGGGGACGAACACCACCTCCGCGCCGGTCTCCAGGGCGGACTCGACGACCTCGTCGACGATGTCGTGCACGGCGTCGAGGTCGTCATCGGCGGCCGGTTCCAGGTGTCCTTCACCGGCCCGCACGGTGATCCGGTAGTTCTCCTCGACGACGAGCCTGCGGATCCGCCCGTCCTGGGCCTCCTGCCACACCTCGTCCACGCCCGCCGCGTACTTCTTCTCGCCGCGCGCCTGCTCCAAGTGGTCCAGCGCCTCGGCGACGACCAGCCGCGCCGCTTCCTCCCGGGCCGGGGCCACCGCCTGTGCGACCTCCTCCGGGGTGCCCTGTGCGAGCCCGCCGACCGACACCTCGATCGCGCCCTTCGCGGAGCTGCCGACCTCCGTCAGCAGGGTCAGTGCGGCCGGCTCCCCGGTGACGTAGAGCGGCCGCGGCTCCTCGCCGAGCACGTCGCTCAGCTCGGTGTCCGCGTCCCGGAAGAACTGGCGGGTCTGCTCGTCGCGGAAGGTGCTGGGCAGGTCGCCGACCCGCTCCTTGCGTTCGGCGTCCGGGTCCTCGAGGCTGCGGGTCAGCGGGAAGCCGTGCTCGGTGTTCTCGGTGACGCGGTCGCCGCGGCCGTCCCACAGCGTGATCCGGTCGGCGGCCAGGGCCAGCACCCAGTAGGGGCGCCGCGCGGCGTCGGCGGCGACGAGGTTGCGGGTCAGGAAGGTGTCGGCGACCACGACCCGCTCGGGGACGCCGCGGTCGACGGCCCAGACCTGGTGCTCGCCGGGCGCCGCGAAGACGATCAGGCCGTCGCGTGCCTGGGCGGGATCGACCTCCTGGACCGCGGCCCGCAGCTGCGCGACGACGTCCTCCTGGCGTTCTTTCGTCACCGCGGGATCCGCCGCCAGCTGGCGCTCCGCCTCGCTGACGAGGTTGCCGAGCCGGACCGGGTCCTGGCCGTTCTCCGGTCGTCGCCGATGGGTGGGCATCGCCAGGGACACGGCGGGGTAGGAGCGCGGCTCGCGCAACTCGCGAAGGATCACCGGGGTCAATGAGGAATGCATGGCTGCTTGTCCTTCTCCTGAGACGGCTCGCACCATGCTGCCCACAACTCGCGCAATCGGCCATTCGGAATGAACAGGAGTTAATGCCCCAGCACCCTTAAAAGGTGCACTCCTCAACATGTTGATAGAAAACTGTTCCCCGAGCGCCCCAGCTCCCGCACCACAACCGAAGGGGACGTCATGGAGCAGCAGGCCTCTACGGAGCCGCAGACCTCCCCACCGCCCGCGAAACTGGCCCTGTTCACCCTCACCACCATGGTCATCGGCTCCATGGTCGGCGCGGGGGTGTTCTCCCTCCCCTCGCGTTTCGCCGAGCAGACGGGGGTGGCGGGAGCGCTCATCGCCTGGGCGATCGCCGGTACGGGCATGCTGATGCTCGCCCTGGTCTTCCAGTCCCTCGCCGTGCGCAGACCCGACCTGGACGCGGGCGTCTACGCCTACGCCAAAGCGGGCTTCGGGGAGTACGTCGGCTTCTTCTCCGCCTTCGGCTACTGGGCCAGCTCGTGCGTGGGCAATGTGACGTACTGGGTGCTCATCATGTCGACGGTCGGCACGATCTGGTCGAGTCTCGGCGAGGGCGACACGGCGCTCGCGGTGATCCTGTCCTCCGTCGGCCTGTGGGCGTTCTTCCTGATGATCCGCCGGGGTGTGAAGGAGGCCGCGGCGATCAACCGGATCGTCACGGTGGCGAAGGTCGTGCCGATCATCATCTTCGTGATCCTGGCGCTCGTCTTCTTCGACCCGAGCGTGTTCGTCGAGAACTGGGGCGGCGCCGACTACGCGGGCTCCCTGTTCAGCCAGGTCAAGGGCACGATGCTGGCCACCGTCTTCGTCTTCCTCGGCGTGGAGGGCGCCAGCGTCTACTCGCGGCACGCCAAGCGCCGCGAGGACGTCGGCAGGGCCACGGTCCTCGGCTTCCTCAGCGTCTTCGCCATCTTCGCCTCCGTCGTGATCGTCAGCTACGGGATCATGCCGATGAGCGAGATCGCCGAGCTGCGCCAGCCCTCCATGGCGGGCGTCCTGGAGGACGCGGTCGGCAGCTGGGGCAAGGTCTTCATCAGCGTCGGCCTCATCGTGTCCGTGCTCGGCGCCTACCTGGCGTGGACGCTGATGGCCGCGGAGGTGCTGTTCGTCGCCGCGAAGGACGACGACATGCCGCGCTTCCTGCGCCGCGCCAGCCCCGCGGACGTGCCGGTGCCCGCCCTGCTGATGACGACGATCCTGACCCAGGTCGTCCTCGTCGTGACCGCGTTCTCCGACGACGCCTTCAACTTCGCGCTCGACCTGACCAGCGCCCTGTCCCTGATCCCGTATCTGCTCGCCGCCGCCTTCGCCGCGAAGATCGGCATGCGCGCCGATCCGCTGACCGCCGGCGGCCGCACCTCCAACCGTGAACTGACCATCGCCTGGGTGGCCGTGATCTACACGGCGTTCCTGCTGTACGCGGCGGGGCTGAAGTTCGTCCTCGTCTCGCTGATCTTCTACGCCCCGGCCACCATCCTGTTCGTGATGGCCCGCCGCGAGCAGGGCCGCCGCCTGTTCTCGCCGCGTGAACTCGTCATCCTCGCCGTCTCCGTCATCGGCGCGGCGATCGGCATCGTCGCCCTGGCCGCCGGCTGGATCAGCCTGTGACCGCCCCCGTCCCACCACCCTCTTCCTCTCCCCGGGAGGCACTCGTGACCGACCCCGACAGCTCCGCTCCCGTCCCCTACGGCGTCCACTCCGAGGTGGGCCGGCTGCGCAAGGTCCTGGTCTGCGCGCCGGGGCTCGCGCACCGCAGGCTGACCCCGACCAACGCGGACGACCTGCTCTTCGACGACGTGATGTGGGTGGAGAACGCCCAGCGCGACCACGCCGACTTCGTCAACAAGCTGCGCGGGCGCGGCGTCGAGGTCGTCGAGCTGCACGAGCTGCTCGCGGAGACGATGGCCGTCCCCGGGGCCAGGTCCTGGCTCCTGGACCGGAAGATCATCGCCAACCAGGTCGGCCTCGGCCTGATCGACGACACCCGCACGTTCCTGGAGGGCCTCGATCCCCGGCAGCTCGCCGAGTACCTCATCGGCGGGCTCGCCACCACCGATCTGCCCGACGACTACCGCTCCCCGTACGTGTCGCTGGCCCGCGAATCCACGGGTGTGCGCGAGTACTTGATGCCGCCGCTGCCCAACACCCTCTACACCCGCGACACCACGTGCTGGCTCTACGGCGGTCTCACCCTCAACCCGCTGTACTGGCCCGCGCGGCACGACGAGACGCTGCTGATGAAGGCCGTCTACACCTTCCACCCGGACTTCGCGGGCTCGACCGTGTGGTGGGGCGATCCCGAACAGGACTGGGGGCAGGCCAGCTTCGAGGGCGGCGACATCATGCCCGTCGGCAAGGGCGTCGTCCTGATGGGCATGAGCGAGCGCACCTCGCGGCAGGCCATCACCCAGGTCGCGGCCTCCCTCTTCGAGCGCGGCGCCGCCGAGCGCGTCATCGTCGCCGGGATGCCGAAGCTGCGCTCCGCGATGCACCTGGACACCGTCTTCACCTTCGCCGACCGCGACATCGTCACCCTCTACCCGAAGATCATGGACGCGGTGCACACGTTCTCGCTGCGCCCCAGCGATAAGCCGCCGGGCCTGGAGATCACCGACGAGGGCTCGGCCGCCTTCACCGACGTCGTCTCGAAGGCCCTCGGCATCGGCGACCTCCAGGTGATCGAGACGGGCGGCGACGTGTACGCGTCCGAGCGCCAGCAGTGGGACAGCGGCAACAACGCGGTCGCCCTCGAACCCGGCGTGGTCTTCACCTACGACCGCAACACCCAGACGAACACGCTGCTGCGCAAGGCGGGCGTCGAGGTCATCACCATCGTCGGCGCCGAACTCGGCCGGGGGCGCGGCGGCGGCCACTGCATGACCTGCCCCATCAGCAGGGACCCGCTCGACTACTGAGGCGGGCCCGGGACCGGTACCGTCGAGGACATGGAGAAGGTCGCGCTCCATCCGCTGCTCCGCGCGGTGGCCCTCGTCGTGGCCGCCGTCGCCACGCTGACCGTGTGCGTCACCGCCACCGTCCGCGGCACGCTGCTCGACCCCGGCTTCCACGCCGCCGTCCTCGACGAGCAGCATGCCTACGACCGGCTCTACAACGAGGTCCTGGTGGACCCGGAGGCCTCCCCGGTCACCCGTGACCTGCTGGCCCGGCTCGCCGTGCCGGAGGCCCAGATCACCTCCAACCTCAAGCTGGTCCTGCCGCCCGACACGCTGCGCAACCTGACCCGCCAGCAGATCGACGCGCTGGTCGGCTACCTGAACGGCGACCGTGAGGACCTGCGCCTCGTCGTCGACCTGCGCCCGGTCCTGGCCAACCTCGGCGACCTGGCGCACACCTACTTCGGCGACCTCGTCGCGGACGTCCAGAACCGCTCGGAGCCCGACTTCGACCGGTTCCGGGCGACGCTCGCCGACGAGGCGCGCGAACTGGCCGCCGGGCGCGCGCCCGAGGGCCTGCCGCACCTGCCGCTGACCGAGGACCAGGCGAGCCGCGTCGCCGACACGCTGCTCGCCCTCGTACCGGCCGGGGAGCGCGCGGGCCTGCGCCCGGAGGTCGAGACGGCGCTCGCGGACGGGGACGTGGGCACCGCGCTCGCCGCCGTCGCCCCCGCCACCGTCACGGACCGCGTCCAGGGCGCGGCGGCCCAGCTCGGCACGCTCGTCGACGGCGGACGCTGGGACCTGACCGACTCCCTCAAGGCGTCCGGCAACGATCTGTCGGGGCTGCGCGAGGTGCGCCCGTACACGGCGGTCGGCCTCGGGGTGCTCGAAGTCGTCGCGGCGGTGCTGCTGTTGCTGTCCCTCACGGCGCTGTGGCTGCTCGGTCCGCAGCAGCCGGGGCGCCGGCTGGTCCTGCTCGGGATTCCGCTCGCGGCGGGCGGGGTGCTCACCGCGCTGGCCGCCTGGGTGACGCGCCTGGTCACCGACGGGCGGCTGGTCGCGCCTCCCGAATCGTGGCCGCCGAGCCTGACCCGGCTCGTCGACGACGTGCAGCGCGCCGCCGTCGGCCACTTCACCGGCACCGCGCTGTGGGCCGCGCTCGTCCCCGTGCTCGCGGGGGCGCTGCTCGCCGGTGTCGGCCTGCTCATGAGGTCCGGGCTGGCCGGCCGCGTGCGGCCCGCGAGCGCCTCGGTACGCAGCGGCGGGCGGTCGGCCTGGGGTTCGGGTCGGCGTGCGTGGCGGTCGCGGGGATGGTCCTGATGCCGCTGGCCGCCGCCCCCGCGGCGGCCCGCGAGTGCGAGGGCAGCACCGCACTGTGCGACCGCCGCTACGACGAGGTCGCGTATCTGACCGCGCACAACGCGATGTCGACGACCGCCGACCACTTCATCGGGCCGCTGCAGGACCCGCACATCGGCACGCAGCTGGACCACGGGGCGCGCGCCCTGCAACTGGACACCTACCGCTGGGAGACGCCCGAGGAGATCACCGGGCGGCTTGACGGCTCCGACTTCACGGCGGAGCAGCAGGCGCTGGTGCGGTCCGCGGTCAACCGGGTCAATCCGCCGCGCAAGGGGCTGTGGCTGTGCCATTCGGTGTGCCGGGCGGGGGCGATCTCCCTGGTGCCGACGCTGCGCGAGCTCGGCGACTGGATGAAGGACCACCCCAACGACGTGGTCACGCTGATCGTCCAGGACGCGATCTCCGCCGAGGACACCCGAAAGGCCTTCCGGAGGGCCGGGTTGGACAAGCTGGTCCACCGGCCGCACGCCGATCCGGCGAAGCCGTGGCCGACGCTCGGCGAGATGATCGACAGCGGCCGACGCCTCGTCGTCTTCGCCGAGAAGGCGGACAGCCCCGGCTCCTGGTACCGCAACTTCTACCGCTACGGCATGGAGACGCCGTTCGCCTTCCGCTCCCCGGACCAGATGAGCTGCGTCCCCCACCGCGGCGGCGACGACAAACGGCTCTTCCTCCTCAACCACTTCATCACCAACAACGGCGGCAGCCGCATCGACGCGGGCGAGGTCAACGCCCGCCGCTACGTCCTTGACCGGGCGCGCCGCTGCGAACGCGAGCGCGGCAGGCCGGTCAACTTCGTCGCCGTGGACTACGCGACGATCGGGGACGCCCAGGGAGCCGTGGACGCGCTCAACGAGGGCCGCTGACCGGCTCCGGCGCCGGTTCCGGCTCCTCGACCAGCGACGTCTTCGAGGTCTCTGGCATCAGCGCGTAGGTGATCAGCGAGATCAGGGCGCAGCCGGAGACGTAGAGGAAGAACCAGTTCTCGTGGCCCGCGTCGGCGAAGGCCAGGGCGACGTAGGAGGCGGTGCCGCCGAAGATCGCCTGGGCGAGGTTGTAGGGGACGGCGACGCCCACGGTGCGCACCTCGGTGGTGAACAGCTCCGCCTTCACCACCGCGTTCACGGACGAGTACCCGGCGACGATCGTCAGCGCCAGGATCGAGAGCGCGAGGGCGGCGCCCCAGGTCGGCCACGCCTTCATGCCGCTGAGGATCGGGTAGGTGCCGAGGGTCGTGCCGATGCCGAAGAAGATCAGCACGGGGCGGCGGCCGACCCGGTCCGAGATGTATCCGCCCAGCGGCAGCAGCACCAGGAAGACGCAGAGCGCCGCGAGACTCACCCAGGACGCCTGCTCCTTGGGCAGGCCGACGCTGTTGACCAGGTAGCTGTTGAGGTACGTCGTGTACGTGTAGTAGGCGACGGAGCCGCCGAGCGTCAGGGCGAACACCAGCACGGCCGCGCGCCGCTGGCGCCACACCTCGCGCAGGGTGCCGCGCCGCTCCTGTACGTCGCCGGCCTCCGCCTTCACGTACGCCTCGGTCTCGTGCATGCCACGGCGCAGATAGAACACGGCGACGGCGCCGAGCGCGCCGATCACGAAGGGGATGCGCCAGCCCCACTGCGTCAACTGGTCGTCGCTGAGCAGGGTTTGGAGCACGATCAGGATCACGAGTCCTGCCAGCTGTCCCAGCGTCACGGAGACGTACTGGAAGCTGCCGCCGAGGCCGCGCCGGTGCCCGGCCGAGACCTCGGTCAGGTAGGAGGCGCTGGCCGCGTACTCACCGCCGACGCTGAGGCCCTGCAGCAGGCGGGCTACGACGAGAACGACGGCGCCGGTGTAGCCGGCCGTCGCGTGGTCGGGGGCGACGGCGATCATCAGGGCGCTCGCCGACATCAGTCCGACGGTGACGGTGAGTCCGGCCTTGCGGCCCTTGCGGTCCGCGAGCCTGCCGAGCAGCCAGCCGCCGACGGGCCGGGCGAGGAAGCCGACGGCGAAGACCGCCGCGGAGTTCAGCAGGGATGCGGTGGCGTCGTCGGCCGGGAAGAACTGGCCGGAGAAGTACACGGCGAAGGTGGCGTAGACGAACCAGTCGAACCACTCGATCATGTTGCCGATCGAGCCGACCAGGATGTTCCGGACGTAACTCCGCTTCTGTGCGGCCGTGCTGGATACCGCTCTTGGGTTGACCGGGCGACTCATCGTCGAGCCTCTCTGCGGGAGGTGTGCGGCGGGGACGGAGGGAGGTCAGTGCGGCGCAGGGGCGGTGAGGACGTCCCAGACGGCGGGCTCGCCGGCCGCGATGGCCAGGCGGCCCAGTGCGACGGCCTCGGCCTGCTGCGGGACGGGGGTGTCGCGCCAGGCCCAGAGGCGGCGCGTGTAGCGGTGCAGCGGGTATTCGGCGGTGATGCCGAGCGCGCCGTGCAACTGGTGGGCGCTGCGGGCCACTTCGGTGGCGGTGGTCGCGGCGGTGATCCGGGCGGTGGCGGCCGCGGCGGCCAGCCGGGCCGCATCTGGTTGACCGCTCGCGTCCCCGCAATAGGTGTCGCGGGCATGGTGCAACGCGGCCTCGGCCTGCAGGAGATGGACGCGCATGGTGGCGAGGTGGGCGGCGACGGCCGGGATCTTCAACAGCGGCGCGCCGAACTGCTCGCGCTGGGTCACGTGCGCGGCGGTCAGCTCGTAGGCGCCCTCGGCCGCGCCGAGCAGGGCGGCCGAGCGGAGCACGGCGAGGCGGGCATGGAGGTGTGCGGGGGACGGCGCGCCGGGCGGCAGCGCGTGCACCGGCGCCGCGGTCAGGCCGACGGCCTCGTACGGGGTGCCGCACAGGGCGGGTCGGGACGGGTGGCGGGTGACGCCCGGGCCCGTGAGGTCGACGGTCCACGGGCCCGCATCGGACGCTCCCGCGGCCTCGGCCGCCGGGACCAGCAGCAGGGTGTGCGCTCCGGACGCCCAGGGGACGGCGGGCAGTTGGGCGGTGATCGTGCCGTCGGGGCCCGGCCCTGTGATTCCTGCGGGGAGGAGGGCGAGTGCGGTCGCCCCCGTGGGGAGGGTGTCGCCGGATGCCAGGCACCGGTCGGCGGTGGCGGACTCGGCGACCGGGGTGGTGACGGCGTGCCGGGCGAGCGCGTGGGTGAGGGCGAGCAGGTCGTCGAAGGTGCCGCCGGAGCCGCCTGCCGTCTCGGGGATGTCCAGGCGCGTCATGCCGAGTTCGGCGAGCCGATCCCACAGCGCGGGGCCGGACGGCTCCCCCGCGTCGGCTTCGTCGGCCGCGTCCGCCGCGAGTCCGCGTACGACCTCGCGGAGCTCGTCGGCGTACCCGCTGGTGATGGTGGGCTCGCGGCGCCGGGGCTTGGTGGAGGTGCTCATGCGCGGGTCTCCTCGCGGGCGATCAGGGACAGCAGGACGTCGGAGGCGCCGCCGCGCAGGCCGAACGCCGGGGCGGCGAGCAGCGCCTGGCCGAAGTCGCTGTCGGCGGTGGGCGGCAGGCCCCCGGACGCCTCGCGGAACGCCTCGACGACGTCGTTCTCGAAGGCGTTGCCCAGGTACTTCAGGGCGGCGGCCGCACGGACCGGGGTCTCCCCGCGGTCCATGGCCGAGGCGACGTCCCAGCAGAGGCGGCGCAGCACGGTGAGCCGGGCGGTGAGGGAGCCGACCGAGGCCGCGATCGTGTCGGGGACGGCCGCACCGGATCGCCCGTCCCGCGCCGCCTCGGCGAGCAGGTTGACGAGGACGGGGTAGCTGGACAGGACGCGTTCGGCGCCGCCGCGTTCGAAGGAGAGCTGGCCGACGACCTGGCGCCAGCCCTCTCCCTCGGTGCCGATGAGGCGGCCCTCGGGGACGAACACGTCCTCGAACCGCACCTCGTTGAAGTGGTGTTCGCCCGCCAGGTCGGGAATGGCGCCGGTGCTCACCCCGTCGGCGTCCATGTCGACGACGAACTCGCTCAGCCCCTGGTGCTTGCGCTCGACGTCCTCGCGCGGGGTGGTGCGGGCCAGTACGTAGGCGTGGGTGGCGTGGTGGGCGTGGCTGGTCCAGATCTTGTGGCCGCTGAGCCGCCAGCCGCCTGTGACGCGGCGGGCGGCGGTGCGGACCGAGGCCAGGTCCGAGCCGGCCTCGGGCTCGCTCATGCCGAGGCAGAAGACGGCGTCGGTGGCGGCGATCCGCGGCAGGATCTCCTCCTTGAGCGCGGGGCTGCCGTGCCGCAGGATGGCGGGCCCGATCTGCCGGTCCCCGATCCAGTGCGCGGCGACGGGCGCGCCCGCCCGCAGCAGTTCCTCGGTGACGGCGAGCCGGTCGACGTTGCGCAGGGCGTGGCCGCCGTACTCCACCGGCCAGGTCATGGCGGTCATGCCGCGGGCGGCCAGTTCGCGGCTGAAGTCGCGGTCGAAGGAGCGGAGCCAGGCGTCGCTGCGGGGCGTGCAGCGGCCGGCCTCCCGCCATTCGGTGGCCAGGGCGCGGGCGGCGGTCCGCGGGTCGGCGCCATGAGAGGTGGGTGCCGGGGCGCGGGCGGTGTCGGTCGGGGACATACGGGGGTTGCCTCCTGGAGCTCAAGTCCGGTGCGGGACGGGCGAGAAGACGGGCGAGAAGGGGACTCAGGAGCCCGAGTACGTACCGGTGCGCTTCTCGCGGAACGCGTCGTAGGCCTCGCGGGAGTCGTCCATCGACGTCACCACGGCCATGTGGGAGGAGATCAGGTCGAGCGCGGTGCGCAGGTCGTGGTTCGCGCCCTGGCGGACGGCGCGCTTGATCATGGCGAGGGCGGCGGGCGGCCGGGACACGAGGCGGGCGGCGAACGCGTACACCTCGTCGAGGAGTTCGGCGTCGTCGTAGACGTCCTCGACGATGCCGAGCCGCTTGGCCTCGTCCGCGTCGACGAAGTCGCCGGTCCACAGCAGGCGCAGCGCGGCGGCCTGGCCGACGACGCGGGGCAGCAGCCAGCAGCCGCCGTCGCCGGGGACCAGGCCGACCTTGATGTAGCCCTCGCAGAAGCGGGCGGAGCGGCCGGCGAAGCGCAGGTCGCAGAGCAGGGCCATGTCCATGCCCGCGCCGACGGCGGGTCCCGCGACGGCCGCGAGGACCGGCTTGTCGAGGTCCTCAAGGGCCCGTGCGACCTGGTGCACCCGCTCGGTGAGCAGCCTCTTCTCCTGGATCGGGGTGCGCTGTTCTCCCTTGAAGTCGGCGAGGTCGACGCCGGAGCAGAAGGCGTCGCCCGCGCCGGTGACGACGATGACGCGGACGTCCGGGTCGGCGTCGGCGCGGCGCAGGGCCTCGGCCCAGGCGTCGGCCATGGGGAGGGTGAACGCGTTCTTCCGGTGCGGGCGGTTGAGGATGACGGTGGCGATGTGGTCGCGGGTGGCGTAGAGGAGGTCTTCGTCCGCGGACATGGGGGATCCTTCCGTTCGGGGGGCCGTTCTCAGGACCGTCGGGTGGCTGTTCTCGGGCCTGTCGGGGTGCTGTTCTCAGGCGGCGGTCGCGGCGGTCGGCTCGCGGGCCACACCGGTGTCGAAGAGGGCGGCGGCCTCCGTGCCGGGCAGGCCGAGCTCGGTCAGGACCTCGCGGGTGTGCTCGCCGAGGTGCGGGGCGGGGCGCAGCGGGCCCTCGTCCTCGCACGGGGAAGCGCCGGCGGCGGGTTCGGTCATCCGGACCGGTGGCCGGCCGAGCAACAGCGGTCCCTCGGTGGGGTGTTCGGTGCGCTCGAAGAAGCCGGTGGCGCTCAGGTGCGGGTCGGTGAAGAGGTCGTCGAGGGTGTTGACGCGGGTCGCGGGTATGTCGCGGGCGTCGAACTCGGCCTGCCACTCGGCCGTGGTCCGCAGCAAGAGTTCGGCGTTGACCATCGAGTAGAGGGTGTCGATGTGCTCGGTGCGCTCCGTGATGGTGCGAAAGCGCGGGTCGTCGGCGAGCGCGGGGCGACCGATCGCGGTGAAGAAGGCACGCCACTGGGCGTCGGTGTAGATCATGACGGCGAGGTGGCCGTCCTTGGTGCGGCACGGGCGGCGGTGCGGGGAGCTGGTACGGGCGTAACCGGTGGGGCCCGTAGGCGGGTCGAAGACGCGGCCGCCCTGCTGTTCGAGCAGGGTGAACGAGGCCATCGTCTCCAGCATCGGGACCTCGACGGCGCGGCCCCGGCCGGTGACCTGGCGGCCGTGCAGCGCGGCGAGCACCGCCGCGGCCCCGTAGATGCCGACCGTCTTGTCGGCCGCGGCCTGCCGCACGTACTCCGCTCCGCCGTCGCCGCCCTGGAGCGCGGCGACGCCTCCGGCGGCCTGGATGACGTCGTCGTAGGCGGGCCGGTCGGAGTCGGGCCCGCCGGCGGCGAAACCGCGGAACGCGCAGTGGACGAGGCGCGGGTTGCGCTCCAGGGCGGACTCGGCCGTGAGTCCGAGGCGGCGGGCGGCGGCGGGGCGGAGGTTGTGCACGAGGACGTCGGCCGAGTCCACGAGGGCGGCGAGGACGGGCGCCGCGCCGGGCGCCTTGAGGTCGAGGGCGACGCTGCGCTTGCCGCGGTTGGTGTTGAGGAAGGCGGGGCCCATGCCGTTGGCCCGGGTGTCGCCGATGTAGCGGACGACGTCGCCGGCGGGCGGCTCGACCTTGATGACGTCGGCGCCCCACTGGGCGAGCAGCAGGGTGCAGTACGGGCCCATGAGCGTCGAGGTGATGTCGACGACGCGGACGCCGTCGAGCGGCCGGCCCGCAGGCGATCCGCCGCCGCTCTCAGCCGCCGCTGCGGCCGTCGCCGCGCCTTCGGAATTGTCTACCGATTCTGCCGGTTCCTTCGGCGTCATCGCCGAGTCCTCCTCTGAAATCGGCCGCTGATGGCATGCGTTGAGGCCATCAACAGGTTTCATTTAGGGACGTTCACCACTGAACTGGACATCCGTCCGAGCGAGATTGGATGCAATCTGACTCACGGTGCGGCATCATGTCAATGCCCCTGCGCGTTCAGGGGAGTTAGAGTCGACAACCCTCGGCGGGAAGGCAGGCAACAGTGACGGCTCAGACGGGGGCGGAGCGTCTTGACGCGGTGTCCGGTGCGGTGGCCCAGGTGGTGGAGGAGCTGCGGGCGATGCTGTTCGCGCGCGATCTGACACCGGGCAGCCCGGTGCGGCAGGAGGCCCTGGCCGCGCGTCTCGGGGTCAGTCGCGCCCCGGTCCGCGAGGCGTTGCGGGTGCTGGCCAGCGAGGGCGTCCTCGACCACGTCCGCAACGTCGGGTACCGGGTGAAGGTGCTGACGGCGGCCGAGTTCGAGCAGACCTATCTGATGCGGCGGGTCCTGGAGGCGGAGGTGCTGCGCCGGCTGCCGCCCTTCCCGACCCCCGCACTCCAGCGGCTCTCCGCCGTGAACGAGCAGATCGCGGAGGCCTCGGCCCGCGGCGACCTGACCGCCATGGCCCGCCTCAACTCCGATTTCCACTTCCGCATGTTCACCGCGTCGGGCCTGGACCTCGTCGTCGCCGAGCTGCGCCGCGTCTGGCAGCTGAGCGACGGTTACCGGGCCTACCTCCTGCACGACCCGATATCGCAGAAGCGGATCGTCGACGAGCACGCGGAGATGGTCGAGGCGCTCCGCGTCCGGGACCACGAACGCCTCGTCTCCCTCATGGACCACCACCGGGACGGGACCCGGCCCCAGCTGGAGGCGGTCTTCACACCGCCCCCCGCCTAGCGGACGCCCAGCGTGATAGTTTCGCCGAGCCAGTCGTACCTTTGTGTGTTTTTCTACGCACACGGGTCAGGGAATCCGGTGCGAACCCGGAACTGACGCGCAGCGGTGAGGGTGACGGGCGGAGCCACTGCCACTGGGCCGGCACATCGGTCTGGGAAGGCGCTCCGCGCGGACGACCCCGAGTCCGAAGACCTGCTGGCGGCCTCCAGCGCCGCGTGGCGTGGGGGCGGACCGTAGGCCGGCTCCGCGTATGAGCCCTGGACGCGAAGGAACTCCCGTGCTGTTCGCACGTCAACTCCGCCGATGCGCCCCGCTGTTGGCGGGCGCCCTGCTGCTCACCGGGTGCGGCACGACCGCCGCCACCCAGGACGATGCCGCGAGCGGCGGCGGTGTCACGCTCGACAACTGCGGCGAGAAGGTGCGGGTCGAGCACACCCCGCGCCGGGCCGTCGCCCTCGACCAGGGCTCCGCCGAGATCATGCTCTCGCTCGGCCTGGAGGACCGGATGGTCGGCACCGGCACCTGGACCAACCCGGTCCCCAAGGACCTGGCGAAGGCCAACGCGAAGGTGCCGCGCCTGGCCGACCGCTATCCCTCGTTCGAGAAGGTCCTCGGCACCGAACCGGACTTCGCCGCGGCCTCGTTCACGTACACCCTCGGGAAGGGCGGTGTGGCGCCGCGCGCGGAGTTCGAGAAGCTCGGCGTGCCCACGTACCTCTCCCCCAGCGACTGCGCGGGCAAGGACAACGGCGGCGACGGGGACGGGGTGCGGACCAAGGCGCTGGGGCTCGACGTCGTGTACGGCGAGATCCGCGATCTCGCGCGCGTCTTCGACGTGGAGAAGCGCGGCGAGAAGCTGATCGACAAGCTCAAGTCCCGCGTAAGCACGGCCACGTCGGGCATCGACGCGCACGGCGTGGACGTCCTGTACTGGTTCGCCAACTCCGACTCGCCCTACATGGCGGGCTGTTGCGGCGCCCCCGGCGTCGTCACCAAGGAGCTCGGGGCACGCAACGTCTTCGACGACACGCGCGCGGAGTGGCCGCAGGTCAACTGGGAGACGGTCGCCGACCGTGACCCGGACGTGCTGGTCATCGGCGATCTGACGCGCCGCTCGCAGTCCGCGGAGTCGGCCGCGCAGAAGATCAGGTTCCTGGAGTCCAACCCCGTCACCAAGCACATGACCGCCGTGAAGAAGAAGCGGTACGTGCGCCTGAGCGGGCAGGCCATGAACCCGACCATCCGGACGGTCGACGGCGTGGAGCGGGTGGCCGCGGGGCTGCGCGAGTTCGGCCTCGCGCGGTGACGGCTCGCACAGCTGCGGCTCGTACGGTCGCGGCTCGCACCGGGACGACCGCGCCCCCGCAGGCCTCCCCCCGGATCACCCTTCGCGCCGCGCTCGCCTGGGCGGCCGGCATCGCCGCGCTGTGCGCCTCCGTGGCTTTCGCCATCACCATCGGTCCCGCGCAGATCCGGGTCGGCGACGTATGGGCGGCGGTCGGCGACCGGGTGGGCCTGGCGACCTCGGATCTCTCGCCGATCCGGGACGGCATCGTATGGAATCTGCGGCTGCCGCGGACGCTGCTCGCGGCGGTGTGCGGGGCGGGACTCGCGGTGTGCGGCACGGTGCTCCAGGCGCTGCTGCGCAATCCGCTCGCCGACCCGTTCGTGCTCGGCGTCTCCTCGGGGGCGTCGACCGGGGCCGTCCTCGTCGTCGTGCTCGGCCTCGGCGGAGGCGCCGTCTCGGTGTCCGGCGGCGCGTTCGTCGGCGCGGTCTGTTCGTTCGCCCTGGTGCTGGTGCTCAGTCACATGCTGGGCGGCAGCACGGACCGGGTGGTGCTGTGCGGGGTCGCGGCGATGCAGCTGTTCTCGGCGCTGACCTCGTTCGTCGTGCTGACCTCCGCCGACGCGGAGACGACGCGCGGCGTGCTGTTCTGGCTGCTCGGCTCGCTCAGCGGGGTCGGCTGGACCGAGGTGTGGCTGTGCCTGGCCGTGCTCGCCGTCACACTCGTGGTGTGCCTGGCGTACGGGCGCACCCTCGACGCGTTCGCCTTCGGCGCGGAGGCGGCGGCCGCACTCGGCGTCCGGGTGGCCCGCACCCGGATCGTGCTGCTGTGCGTGACGGCGCTGCTGACGGCGGCCCTGGTCAGCGCGGCGGGCGCGATCGGCTTCGTCGGGCTGGTGCTGCCGCACGCGGCGCGCGCCCTGGTGGGTCCGGGGCACACCCGGCTGCTTCCGGTGACGGCGCTGGCCGGGGCGGTGTTCCTGGTGTGGGTGGACACGGTGGCGCGGACGGTGCTCGAACCGCAGGAGGTTCCGGTGGGTGTGGTGACATCGCTGATCGGTGTGCCGGCGTTCGTGCTGGTGCTCTACCGGCAGCGGGGTGTGCGGTGACGGCGGGGCTGCGCGCGGAGCGCGTGTCGTGGTCGCCGGGCGGCGCGCTGGTCCTCGACGGGGTGTCCGTGGCGCCGGAGCCCGGCACCGTCACCGGCGTGCTCGGCCCCAACGGCTCGGGCAAGTCGACCCTGCTGCGCCTGCTCGCCGGGGTGCTCGCCGCGGACAGCGGTGTCGTCACACTCGACGGTGACCCGCTCGCCTCGGTGGGCCGCAAGCAGGCCGCCCGGCGCATCGCGATGGTGCAGCAACAGTCCGACGCCCAGGTCGAGTTGACCGTCGCCGACGTCGTACGGCTCGGCCGGGTCCCGCACCGCCGCGCCTGGCAGCCCGCGTCGGCGGCGGACGAGGCGGCGGTGCGCGACGCCCTGGAGCGCAGCGGACTCGCCGACCGGGCGCACCGCCTGTGGCACACGCTGTCCGGCGGCGAGCGCCAGCGCGTACAGATCGCGCGGGCGCTCGCGCAGGAGCCGCGCGAGCTGCTGCTCGACGAGCCGACCAACCACCTCGACATCCAGCACCAGCTCGAACTCCTCGACCTGATCGGCACGCTGGGCATCACGTCCGTCGTCGCCCTGCACGACCTGAACCTCGCCGCCACCTACTGCGCGCGGGTCGTCGTGCTGCGCCAGGGCCGGGTGGTGGCGGCCGGGGAGCCGGGCGACGTACTGACCGAGGAACTGATCGCCGATGTGTACGGGGTGCGCGCCGAGGTCACTCTGCCCGGCGCCCGTCCGCACATCCGCTACCTGGGCACGACGACGCCTGTGTGAGACACCCCTGCCCAGAAAAATGTCGCACTGACTCGTATCAGTGCGACATTTTTCTGGGCAGGGGTGTCTCCCGGGCGGGGTCACTCGAAGCGCTCGGGATCCCCCGCTCCGCGCCGTACGATCTCGACCTCTCCGCCGGAGAAGTCGATGACCGTGGTGGGCTCGGTGCCGCAGTCGCCGGAGTCGACCACGGCGTCCACCGAGTGGTCGAGGCGCTCCTTGATCTCCCAGCCCTGGGTGAGCGGCTCCTCCTCGCCGGGCAGCAGCAGCGTGCTGGACAGCAGCGGCTCGCCGAGCTCGGCGAGCAGGGCCTGCGTCACCACGTGGTCCGGGATGCGCACGCCCACGGTCTTCTTCTTCGGGTGTTGCAGCTGCCGCGGCACCTCGCGCGTCGCGGGCAGGATGAAGGTGTAACTGCCGGGCGTGGCGGCCTTGATGGCGCGGAACACGTCGTTGTCGATCTGGACGAACCTGCCGAGCTGGGCGAAGTCCTGGCAGACCAGTGTGAAGTGGTGTCGGTCGTCGAGCTGCCGGATGGTGCGGATCCGGTCGACGCCGGCCCGGTTGCCGAGCCGGCAGCCGAGCGCGTAGCAGGAGTCCGTGGGATAGGCGACGAGCGCGCTGTCACGGATGCTGTCGGCGATCGCGGAGATGAGGCGCGCTTGCGGGTTTGCTGGGTGCACGTCGTAGTACCTGGCCATTCGGCGAGCGTACGGGATCGGACGCGCCACGCCGGGGGGCACGAGGGGCGAATCGGGCACGTACGCGCGACAATCCAGACACCGGCCCACCCTGCCCTGGCCTCCGCGTGCCCACGGACCCCATACTGGTCGCGCCCCGATCACTCACAGAACGACTCCATGGCGAAGAAGAACTCAACCCCGACCCCCGTCCCCGACACCGTGTGGCTAGGACGCGGACGCCACCTCGGGCCCGACCCCGAGCGCGACGTCCGGCGCAACCTGATCGCCCTCAAGGCGGCGGGTGTGCTCGACGACTTCGTCGACCTCGACCCCGAGGACGCGGCGCGTTCCACCGTGCTGCACCCGCGCGCGGAGGAGGCCGGGCCAGGACCCGGCGCCCGCCGGGTGTTCGAGGCGCGCTGGCGCGTGGCCGAGAACGTCACCGTGCGCGGCCAGCTGACGACGTACGACCCCGACACCCGCGCGAGGGACTCCGCGGGCGTCACCTGGGTCCTCGCGGCGGAGGCCGAGCGGGCCTGGGAGCTGTCCTGGCCGTCGCCCGCGCCGATGTTCTGGCCGGACAGCGAGCGGGTGCCGTGGGACCACGACACGGTGGCGGGGCTGCGCCTGCGGGAGCCGAACCACCTCCCCAAGGACGACGACGCGCTGCGCCGCCTCCTCAAGGACTGCTCACGCTCCAGCTGGTACGTGCATGTCGTCATCCACGAGGCGATGACGCCGGACGCGGCCGGGCAGCGGTCGATCACGCGGCATCTGCCGCCGGGCCTGCAGCACCGGGTGATCGAGCACCGGGCGACGCCGGACCAGGCGCAGGTCGTGGACTTCGGTCTGCGCAAGGACTTCAAGGCCGGGATGCCGCGCGGCGGCGGCGTCGTGCTGCCGACCACGCCGCCGCATCCCGACTATGTGGCGGACCGTTTCACCGTGCGCAGCGTGTTCCTCGACGGCAGCGAGCCGACCGAACTGGTCGACCGGATCCGGGAGTTCACCGCGTTCCCGCGGCCGCTGACCGACGAGGCGGCGCAGGCCCTCACGCGCCTGCGCGACGGCTGGCATCTGCTCACGCCCGACGAGGAGCTGACGCACGCGCAGGACATGGTCACGAAGTACGCCGAGGCCCTCGACGCCATGACCAAATCCCGGGACAGCTACCGCGAGGCGGCCGAAGCGGCGCGCGCGGCCCTCGCCGAGGCGCCGCGCGGCGACGGCGCGGCGCACGCGCCGGCGGACCCGGACGCCAAGGACGCCTCGCCGTTCGGCACGCTCGGCAAGGCGTTCGGACGCTTCCGGGGACCGAACAAGTAGCTTCCGGACAGCAGTGCCGGACAAGACGGCAGTGCTGGACAAGACGGTGGTGCAGGACCAGCAGGTTCAGGTGCCCGCACGCGTGCGGGCGCCTCCTCTCCCCCTCACTCCTCCTCCACCTCCGCGTCCCCCGGGTCGGACATCCGCAGCGCGATCTCCTGCAGCAGCTCGCTGGAGTTGACGTCGATGCGGCCCTCGTCGTGGATCTTGGCGAGCTGCGTGAAGAGGAACGCGAACGCCTCCACGAGCGACACGCTCGCCGGCATCAGCGCGGCGATGGCCAGTTCGGCCGCCTCCTCCGCGCTGGCCCCCGACGGGATCTCGATGGTCGGGAACACCTCCGACACGAGGCGCCCCAGTTGCGTCAGGTCGGTGTCGAGTGCCTCGCCGTCGCTGAGCCTGCGCACCATCTCGTGCGTCTCGGTGAGCACGCCGATGGCCCGCAGAATGATCTCCCTCTGTTCCATGTGCGGAGCTTATGCCGGGGCCCGCGTCGCGCGTGCAACGTGGTCGCAACGTCCCTTCCCTTTGACTGGTCGACATGACCGACGTACCCCGCGTGGAGCTGACGGACGCGGCCGCCGAGCTGGTGCGGCGGCTGCACGAGGCCCACGGTCCGCTGATGTTCCACCAGTCCGGCGGCTGCTGCGACGGCAGCGCGCCGATGTGCTACCTGGCGGGCGAGTTCCGCACGGGAGCCTCCGACATACTGCTCGCCGATCTCACGGTGCGGGGGGTGGCGGAGCCGGTCTCGTTCTGGATGTCCAAGAGCCAGTACGAGGTGTGGAGCCATACCCGGCTCATCGTCGACGTCGTCGAGGGGCGCGGCAGCGGCTTCTCCCTCGAAGCGCCGGAGGGCGTACGTTTCCTGATCCGTTCCCGGCTGGTCGGTACCTAGCCATCGACGCGGGACCCCACGTCTGCTGAACTCCCCGCATGCAGACGCGAGTTGGCAAGAGAGGCAGAAGAGTCCTTGCGGCCCTCGGGGTCGCGTCGATGCTGGCCGGTGCCGCCCTGACGGGTGCGGTGCCGGCCGGCGCCGCTTCGGGCGAGCGGGTCGCACCGGGCGTCGCGTACACGGAGTTCGACGTCGCCGCCGCCAAGGGCACCGCGCACGCCCATGTCCTCACCGTCGATCTGACCGACCCGCGCGTGCGGGTCGACCTCCTGCACCCCGGCGCGGTCGGGGCCCGCGCCACCGTCTCCTCGATGTCCGACACGGCCGGCGCCGTCGGCGGGATCAACGGGGACTTCTTCAACATCACGGAGAGCCAGCACCCGGGCGTCGAGGTCACGGGCGCCTCCGTCGGGCCGGCCATCGCCGCGGGGCACACGCTCAAGGCGGCCGTGCCGAACGGGCAGCGCTTCGGCCCGGCCCTGCCGCCGGGCACCTCCACCCGGGACGTCCTCGGCGTCGGCGTCGACCGGCGGGCCCGCCTCGACACCCTGGACCTCGACGGCTCGATACGCACCCCGGACGACCGGCTGCCGCTGGGCGGGCTCAACCAGTACGCGCTGCCGGTCGGCTCGGTGGGGGCGTTCACGTCCGACTGGGGCAGCGTGTCGCGGGTGCGGGCCACCTGCGGCACGGACACCCAACGGGCGGCTCCGTGCAGCACGGACACGTACGAGGTGACGGTGCGCCGCGGGCGGGTCGCGTCGTCGGCCGACACGCCCGGCAGCGGGCCCATAGCGGCCGGCTCCACGGTCCTGGTCGGCAGGGAGGCCGGGGCGCAGTGGCTGCGCAAGCTGTCGCAGGGGGACCCGGTCGCGGTCCACCACCGGCTCGTCGCCGCGCGCTCCCCCGTCCCGTACCGCTTCGCGATCGGCGGCTACCCCGTGCTGCGGGACGGCGCGCCGCTGCCAGGCCTGGACGCGACGACGTCGGCGGTGCGCACGGCGGCGGGCAGCGGGCGCAACGGCCACGAGCTGATCCTGCTGGCCCTGGACGGCGCCCCCGCCTACCGCACCGGCATGTCGATGACCGAAGTCGCCGCCACGATGCGGTCCTTGGGCTCGGACGACGCGTTCAGCCTGGACGGCGGCGGTTCGTCGACCCTCGTGGCACGCGCACCCGGCGCGCCTTCGGTCTCGGTCCGCAACCACCCCAGCGACCCGCCGGAGCGGGCGGTCGCGAACGGGATAGGGGTGTTCTCGGCCACGAAGTAGCGCTGCCTAAGCGGTCTTGGTGATTCGTCGTGAGTTTGGGTAGGCGTCCCTGGCAGAGGGGCGGTGATGTCGGTGAAGCCGCTGTGTGTGGAGCTGTCGCGGGAGCGATAGGCCGAGCTGGGGTGGCGGTTGAGTACCCGGACCTGGCAGTCGGCGAGCGGATGCGGCTGAAGGCCGGGCGGCGCTGCACCGGTTCTTCGATGGCGGGTTCGATGCGCTGGCGGATGCGCCGCGGGCATCCCCGGCGCGACACGGCCCTCCCGCATCGTCGAGGACCTCGGCGCCCTCACTCAGGAAGTCCCGTACGCCTTCTGGAAGTCTCTGCGAAGCGCAAGGCCATCGCCCACGGCACACCGGTGCCCGTACAGGGCTCCTGACGCTCAACCACCGAGCGAATGGCCGCCGTTGACCCTGATCCGCTCGCCCGTGACGAACGCCCCCTCGGATGAGACGAGGTACGCCACGGCAGCGGCGACGTCGTCTGGGCTGCCCATCCGGCGCAGCGGCACCTCGGCGGTGTAGGCGGCCCGCTCCCCGGCAGGGGTTGCGGTGTGCCGTTCGACCGGGATCCAGCCCGGCGCGACGGTGTTCACCGTGATCCCGTGCGGGCCGAGCGCGCGGGCCCAGCACTCGGTCAGGCTGTGCTGGGCCGCCTTGGCGGCGACGTACGCCGACATCTCGGGCAGCAGCCGCTCGGTGACGTCCGAACCGATCTGGACGATCCGGCCGCCGCCGCGCTCCCGCATGGCCGGCAGCACCGCCTGCATCAGCAGGGTCGGGCTCTTGACGAAGAAGCTGAGCTGGGCAAGATGGTCGTCCCAGCTCACCGCGGCCGGATCCCTCGCGGGTTGCGGGCCGGTGGCGTTGACGACGAGCGTGGTGACGGGACCGAGACGGGCAGCGACGCTCAGCACCAGGTCCGTCACCGCGGTCTCGTCCGTCACGTCGGCGGCGAACGCCTGCGCGGTCCCGCCCGATGCCCGGATGTCCGCCACCACCGAGCGGGCCGCCGTGGCGTCCGAGCGGTACACGGCGGCGACGGGGTGTCCAGCGGCCGCGAGACGCCGGGCGATCACGGCACCGAGGCCGCGGGACGCACCGGTGACCAGGGCAGTACCCGTGGTGCCTGAAACTGTCATGCCGTCAACCTAAGCGGTCTTGAGGGACTGGGGTGTGGTTGTTGCCACCGCGGCTGCGCAGCGGGTCAGGGCGTGGTCGACGGCTGTGTGCAGTTCGGGGGTGCTGGTGTAGGCGCGGACGGGCATGTCCTCGTACTTGACCGAGCGCCACACGCACTCGATGTGGTTCAACTCCGGTGACCTGGGCGGGAGGTAGAACAGATGGACCCCGATGGCCGCGAGGTCCTCGCGCCGTTCCGTGACGAGCTTCGCGCGGTGGATCTGGGCGTTGTCCAGCACGATCGTGCACGGCCGGTGCCGCTTCCAACCGGGCGGCGGATCAGCAAGCCGGTCGGCCCCGCCGGGCAGACGGGTGATGTCGGTGCAGATGAAGTCGAGCACCATCGCCGCGTCGATCTTGTGGCCGACGGCCGTCCACAGCAGTTCGGGCTGGGGAGCCGTAAACCCTCCAGCCGGGCCCGGGCGGCGGCCTGAAGGGCCGGGTCAGCCTTGTGCCGCAGGCTGTCCCGGGTGCGTTTCCAGCGGAAACCGTCCCGGTGTAACAGCACCGACAGCCACGAGGAATCCAGGTCGACACCACGCTCGCGGCGCAGCCACTCCGCGAGCACAGGCAGCGTCCACGTCCGCCCCTCGGCAGCCGAGACGTCCAGCATCTCCTCCAGCGCATCGAGGGCCTCGCGCGTCCAGCGCGGCGTGCGACCCGGCCGCGGCGCATCCGCCAGCGCATCGAACCCGCCATCGAAGAACCGGTGCAGCGCCGCCCGCACAGTGGCCACGTGCCGGTCCACGATCGTCGCGATCTCGGGCGCGATGCGCCCGTGCGCCGACAGCCGCACGCACTCCAGCCGCATCCGCTCGCCGACTGCCAGGTCCCGGGTGCTCAACCGCCGCCCCAGCTCGGACTGTTGTTTCCGCGACAGCTCCACACACAGCGGCTTCACCGACATCGCCGCCCCTCTGCCAGGGACGCCTACCCAAACTCACGACGAATCACCAAGACCGCTTAGAAGGCCGGTCGCCCGGACGAACCGCTGCGGTCGGTCCGGGCGACCGGGCGGCTCAATTGCCCGGCGCGCTCCGCCGGTTGACTCACGGGCTGAGGCTGCTGACCAGCCCCGCGGTGGAGTTGATGCCGTCGTGGATGGTCGGCGCGGCGTCGGTGCCCGCGAGCAGGAAGCCGAGCAGCAAGCAGACGAGCCCGTGCGAGAACTTCATGGCGCCGTTGCGCAGGAAGATCACCGCGACGATGGCCAGCAACAGCACGACGGAAATGGACAGAGACATCGCCGGACCTCCTCCGCCACGTCAACACCGTGGCTATCAGCCGCAAGTGTGACGCAGCAGAGGGCGCCGACCGGCGCATGACCTGTCCCCCGAACGGGTGTTAACCCGGCGTCACCGGCCACGGCCCTTGTCGTGGGCCTCCAGGAACGCCCGCAGTCCCGCGAGATCGTCGGTGTTGAGGTGGTCGACGTCCGCGGCGATCAATTCGGTCCAGACGGCGTCGCGTTCGGGCCCCGCGACATCGGGTGTCGCCCAGAAGCGGACGCGCTGGCCGCGCGCGTGGGCGGCGCCGACGATCCCGCGCAGCTTGTCGCGCTCGGCGGCCGGGATGGGGCCGCTCCCCAGCCAGGTGAAGTTGTTGGCCCAGTTGTCGCTGATGAGCGGGATGAGCGAGGCGGGTGCCGTGCTGCCGAGGTCAGTGAGGCGGCCGTCGTAGAAGGCGCTGCGCCGGGCCTGCGCCTCCATCGGCGGGCGGGCGGCCCGGTCGCCGGAGACGACGACCGTGACGGCTCCGTCCCGCACCCGCCCGCGGTCGTACGTGGTGAAGAGACGGCCGTAGCGGCGCAATTGGCGGTCGAGTTCCTGGTACGTCGCCGCGCCGTCGGTCTTGATGTCGACGAGGAGCTGCAGCGGGGTGCGCCATCCCCGGTAGACCGACCCGTGGTTGGCCTTCACGCGGGCGGCGAGCGGGGCGAGGTAGAGCGAGTCCAGGGTGCGCGAGGGGTCGAGGTCGATGGGGTCGTGGGCGACGAGGAGGTCGCCGTTCACGAGGTAGATGTCGGCCTCGACGCTGTTGAACCGCTGGTCGAGCGCGTCGAACAGGGGCCGGGGGTGCTCGTAGTCGTTGTGGGCGTGTGCGCGCCGCAGGGGCGCGGGGCCGCGCTTGGATGCGGACTCGGCGGCCTGTGCGAGCTGGGGTGTGGTGACACCGACGGCGAGCGCGGCGGCGAGGGTGCCGAGGGCTCTGCGGCGGGTGGTCGAGGCCATGTGTTCCTCCCGTGGTGGGCCGGTGGGACACGGTGAGTATGCGGGGCGCGGTCTTCAACCGGCAGAGTCGAGACGGGAGTTGGCGTGACTGGCACTCCCGGTTCACCGCGGGGCCACCACGATCCACTGGTCACGGGCGTGCATGATGGCGGGGCGGGTGAAGGATCGACGGAAAGCGAAGGGAGTCGGCGGTGCGCCAGGAGGAACGCGTGGTGGAGGCGCTGCGCGAGGCGCTCGGGCCGGACCTGGTGGCCGCGTACTTGTACGGCTCGGCGGTCTCCGGCGGCCTGCGCCCGCACAGCGATGTGGACGTGTTCGCCGTGACCGGCGCGGCCACGACCCACGATCAACGCGCGCGCCTCGTCGGCGGGCTGATGGAGCTGTCCGGACAGGGCGCGGCGCACGGCCAGGAGCGCCCGGTGGAGCTGACGCTCGTACAGCTCACCGCAGTGCGGCCCTGGCGGTTCCCGCCGGTGCGGGAGTTCCAGTACGGCGAGTGGCTGCGGGACGCGTACGAGCGCGGGGAGACGCCGTCGCCCGAGGTGGACGAAGACCTGGCACTGCTGGTCACGATGGTGCGGCAGCGCGGTGTCGCCCTGTTCGGCCCGCCCGCCACCGAGCTGCTCGAACCGGTTCCGGAGGCCGACGTTCGCCGCGCGACGACGGCCGGAATCCCGGAGCTGCTGGCCGAGTTGGAGACGGACACCCGCAATGTGGTCCTGACGCTGGCCCGCGTCTGGGCCACCCTCGCGACCGGCGAGATCCTGTCGAAGGACGCGGCGGCGGACTGGGCGCTCGCCCGGCTCCCGGAGGAGGAGCGCGACGTGCTGACGCACGCCCGCGCCGTGTACCTCGGTGGGACGGAGGAGTCGTGGACGGCGCTGCGGCCCCTCCTGCGGCGGCAGGCGCAGGTCCTGGTCGACGCGGCGAGGGCGGTTCCGGACGTATCGGGATCGAGCAGGAATCGAGAAGCGCGTCCCCCGGGTCGCGTCTAACCTGCTCGCCATGGACATCACCATTCACACGACCGTATTGCCGCACGAGGACCCGGACGCGTCGCTCGCCTTCTACCGCGACGTCCTCGGCTTCGAGGTCCGCACCGATGTCGGGCAGGGCAAGATGCGGTGGATCACGGTCGGCCCGCCCGGTCAGCCGGGTACGTCGATCCTGCTCGCGCCACCCGCGGCCGACCCCGGCATCACGGACGACGAGCGCCGCGTCATCACCGAGATGATGGCCAAGGGCACCTACGGCTGGATCCTGCTGGCCACACCGGACCTCGACGGCACCTTCGAGAAGGTGCAGGCCGGTGACACCGAGGTCGTCCAGGAGCCCACCGAGCAGCCGTACGGCATCCGCGACTGCGCCCTGCGGGACCCGGCCGGGAATCTGGTCCGCATCCAGGAGTTGCGCTGAGGCCCGTGGACGGTTGGTTCGACAGGGGGGACGGATTTCATGTGTGACCCTGAATGGCGGCGGGCCCGCGTGCAGGCGCAGCGCCTGGACGACCTCGCGCGGCTGCGCCGCGTGCGCGACCGGATCGACCGCGAGTACGCGCAGCCGCTGAACGTGGAGGCGCTCGCCCGCGACGCCCACATGTCCGCCGGGCACCTGAGCCGGCAGTTCCGTGCCGCATACGGCGAGTCACCGTACTCGTACCTGATGACACGCCGCATCGAGCGGGCGACAGCGCTGCTGCGGCGCGGCGACCTCAGCGTCACCGAGATCTGCTTCACGGTCGGCTGCGCGTCGCTGGGCACGTTCACCACCCGCTTCACCGAGCTCGTCGGCATGCCGCCGGGGGCCTTCCGGCGGCAGGCGGCGGACGAGACGGGCGAGCGTGCCGAAGGTGCGGACGCGGCCCCCGCCGCGGGTCCGGCGGTCTCGGTGGAGGGCATGCCCGCGTGCGTGGCGAAGCAGGTGACGAGACCGGTCAGGAATCGAGAAGCCCCGGCGCCGGGAAGTCCCTAGCGTGAAGGACATGGAAACCACCGCACACACCTCAGCCCGTATGTCCCTCGCGTCCGTCACCGTCGAGGTGGACGATGTCGAGGCCGCCCACCGCTTCTACGCCGCGCTCGGCGTGGACACCCGGATCCGGCTCAGGGAGTCCGAGGCTCCCTCCACCGGATTCCGGGGCTTCACCCTGGCCCTCAGCGTGACGGGCCCGGCCACCGTCGACGGCTTCGTGGCCGCCGCCGTGGAGGCCGGAGCCAAGGTGCTGAAGCCGGCGACGAAGTCCCTGTGGGGCTACGGCGGCGTCGTGCAGGCCCCGGACGGGACGATCTGGCAGGTGGTCACCTCGGCGAAGAAGCACACCGGCCCCGCCACCCGCGAGATCGACGAGATCGTCCTGCTGCTCGGCGTCGAGGACGTCAAGGCGACCAGGCAGTTCTACGTCGGCCGGGGCCTGACCCTGGCCAAGGGCTTCGGCGGCAAGTACGCCGAGTTCGCCGCCGGCGCCTCCGGCTCCGTCAAGCTGGCGCTGTACAAGCGCCGCGGCCTCGCCAAGCTCCTCGGCGTCCCCGCCGACGGCGCCGGCTCGCACCGCATCGTTCTCGGCAGCACCACCGACACCTTCACCGACCCGGACGGCTTCGTCTGGGAGGCCTCCGAGGCCGCCGAGGCCGTCGACGCCACCGAGTAAACCCACCCGCCCCCTGCACGAGAGAGAGGAGACCTGCGATGCCGTCCACGAAGACGAACGACGAGCAGTACGCCGGATTCACGGCCGAGGAGCGGGCCGCGATGAAGGAGCACGCACGCGAGCAGAAGAAGACGGCCGCGCGGCGCGGTGCGTCGAAGGCGGAGAAGGCGGCGGCCGCGGAGCAGGACGTGCTCGCGAAGATCGCCGAGATGCCGGAGGCGGACCGCGTCCTGGCCGAGCGGGTCCACGCACTCGTCAGGACCTGCGCCCCCGACCTCGCGCCCAGGCTCTGGTACGGCATGCCCGCGTACGCCAGGGACGGCAAGGTCGTCTGCCACTTCCAGGCCGCGGAGAAGTTCAAGACCCGCTACGCCACGCTCGGCTTCAGCGACCAGGCGGCGCTCGACGAGGGCACGATGTGGCCGGCCGCCTTCGCCCTGAAGGAGCTGACCGCGGCCGACGAACAGATCCTCGGCGCCCTGCTGAAGAAGGCGGTGGGCTGAGCGCGGCCTTCTTCAGCAAGGCGCCGCCCACTGCCGGACGGCTCAGACCGGTCGCGGGGCGCTCGGGCCATGGAGGACGGTCCGCTCGCGCAGCGCGTTCAGCGCGTCGTCGTACTGCGCCTTGAACGTGGCGACGAGCTCGGCGGCGGTCGTCGAACGGTCCAGGGGTCCGATGCCCTGGCCGGAGCCCCAGATGTCCTTCCACGCCTTGGCCTTGGTGGTGCCGCCGGAGCCGAAGTTCATGGCGGTCGGGTCGGACTCGGGCAGGTCGTCCGGGTCGAGTCCGGCGGCGGCGATGCTGCCGCGCAGATAGTTGCCGTGGATGCCGGTGAACAGGTTGCTGTACACGATGTCCTTGGCCGTGCTGTCGACGATCATCTGCTTGTGGGCGGCCTCGGTGTTGGCCTCGGCCGTGGAGAGGAACGCCGAGCCGATGTAGGCGAGATCGGCGCCGGCGGCCTGTGCGGCGAGGATCGAGCGGCCGTGCGCGATGGCGCCCGACAGCAGCAGGGGCCCGTCGAACCACTGTCGGATCTCGCTGACGAGGGCGAAGGGCGACTGGGTGCCCGCGTGGCCACCGGCGCCCGCGGCCACGGCGATGACGCCGTCGGCGCCCTTCTCGACGGCCTTGTGGGCGAACTCGTTGTTGATGACGTCGTGCAGGACGATGCCGCCGTAGGAGTGCACGGCCTCGTTGACCTCGGCACGGGCGCCGAGTGACGTGATCACGATCGGCACCTGGTGCTTCACGATGACGTCCATGTCCTGCTCAAGGCGGTCGTTGGACCGGTGCACGATCTGATTCACCGCGAACGGGGCCACCACGGCCTGCGGGTGGGCGGCCGCATAGGCGGCGTTCTCCTCGGCGATCCGGTCCAGCCAGTCGGTCAGCAGCGAGACGGGCCGGGCGTTCAGAGCGGGGAACGAGCCGATCACGCCCGCCTGGCACTGGGCGATGACGAGTTCGGGGCCCGAGGCGATGAACATCGGGGAGCCCACGACGGGGAGGGTCAGCGGCCGGGCGAGGCCGGGAGGCAGCGACATGCGAGGTCCCTACGGCAGCGTTCGGGACGGCCCGTGACGGGCGTCCCCCACGGATGTGCCCCTGGCTGAGGGGCGGTGCACAGCGATTCTGCAACTAGTTGCAGAATCAGACAAGGGCGCACCGCAGGCGGGAGTTCGAAGGCCGACCCTACGCCCCCACCAACTCCCCCCACTCCACGGTCCGTCCGCACCACCGCTCAAGCAGCACCCGGTCGTGCCCCACCGCCAGAAGGCCCGCCCCGGTCTCTCGCCGGTAGTCCTCCACCACGCCCACCAGCGCGGCCGTGGTCGACGCGTCGAGCATGGCGGTCATCTCGTCGCAGATCAGCCAGCGGGGGCGCAGGGTGAGGGCGCGGGCGAGGCAGGCGCGTTGGAGCTGGCCGTCGCTGACCTCGTGGGGGCGGCGGGTCAGAAGGTCGGTGGACAGGCCCACCGTGTCGGCCAACTCCCGTACGCGGGCCGCGTGGTCGGCGCCGTTCGCGCGCAGGGGTTCCGCGATCAGATCGGCCAGGCGCAGGCGCGGGTCCGCGGACAGGCGGGGCTGCTGGAAGACGACGCCGAACGCGGTGCGCTGCGCGCGCGGGGCGCGGTGCCGCCAGCCGCGGGCCGCCTCGCCGTCGACGACCACGCGGCCCATGTCCGGGGCGTGCAGCAGCGCCGCGACGCGGGCCAACGTCGACTTGCCGCAGCCGCTGGGCCCGAGGAGCCCGACGCTCTCGCCGGGGCGCACGGTCAGGGTCACGTCACGGATGACGGGGGCGCGCCGGCCGTAGCCCGCGGTGATGGAGTGCAGTTCAAGCACGGGTGGCCTCCTGGTGGGCCGGTACGGGGTGATGGCAGGACACGCCGTCGGTGAGCCCCGGCAGCGCCGCGCACACCTCGTCGGCGCGTGTGCAGCGCGGTGCGAACGCGCAGCCCTCCCCCAGCGCGCTCAGTTCCGGCGGCATCCCGGGGATCGGGGTGAACGCGCGGTCGGGCAGGGCGTTCAGGAGGCCTCGGGCGTAGGGGTGACGGGGGCCCGGTGCCCCGAAGAAGGCCTGCGCCTCCGACAGTTCGACGATACGGCTCGCGTACATCACCGCCACCCGGTCCGCGATCCGCTCCGCCGCCGCGAGGTCGTGCGTGATCAGCAGCAGCGCCCGGTCGGTGCCGATGTGGCGGCGCAGTTCGTCCACCGTGCGCTCGACGAGGTCGCGGTCGAGGCCGGTGGTCGGCTCGTCCGCGAGGAGCAGCGGCGCGTCCCCGACGAGGGCGAGCGCGGTCGCGGCGCGTTGGGCCAGTCCTCCGGAGAGTTCGTGGGGGTACCTGTCGAGGTGATCCAGCGGGAAGGCGGCCCTCGCGGCCGCTTCCCGGACGGCCGCCTGCAGGCGCGCGCCCCGGCGCGGCGCGCCCGTCAACTGGCGCAGTGTCTCCGCGAGTTGTGAGCGCACCGTGCGCACGGGGGTGAGGTGCGCGGCCGGGCTCTGCGGCACCAGGCCGATCCGGCGGCCTCGCACCGTGCGCGCGAGCGTCGCCTCGTCGGCCGCCATCAGGTCCAGGTCGCCCAGGCGCGCCGAACCCGCCGTCTCCGCGTTCTGCGGCAGCAGGCCGAGCAGCGCGGAGGCGAGCACCGACTTGCCGCAGCCGCTCTCGCCCACGAGGGCCAGGCACTCCCCCGCCCTGAGGTCGAAGGAGGCGTCGCTGACGGCCCGTACGTACGCGCCGCCGCGCATCCGGAACCGTACGGACAGGTCGTCCACCGAAAGCACCGTGGTCACAGGTTCAGCTCCGATCGGCGGCGGGGGTTGAGGCGTTCGCGCCAGGCGCCCGCGAGCCCGGCGATCGCCAGGGTCGGCACGATGATGAACAGGCCGGGGAAGAGGGTCGGCCACCAGTCGCCCGCGAGCAGCGAGCCGCGCGCCGTCTGGACGAGCGTGCCGAGGCTCGCCTGGTGGGTGGGCAGGCCCAACCCCAGGAAGGACAGGGCCGATTCGTGCCAGATGGCGTGCGGGACCATCAGCACCGCGGCGAGTGCCGCCTGCGGCAGGACGCCGGGCAGGAGGTGTCTGGCCGTCACCCGCCACCGTGAGGCTCCGCCGGAGATCGCCGCGTCCACGTAGGGGCGCGAGCGCAATGAGAGGACCTCGGCGCGCACGATGCGGGCCGTCGACAGCCAGTGCGTCAGGCCGACGGACACGACGACCGGCCACACGCCCGGCCGGAACATCGCCACGATGAAGATGCCGAGCAGCAGGTGCGGCACCGACGAGAACGTGTCCACCACGCGCATCACGCCCCGGTCCACCCAGCCGCCGAGCGCTCCCGCGAGCGCCCCGACGGCGGTGCCGATGACGGTCGCGACGACGGCGGCCACCACGCCGACGAGCAGCGAGACCCGCAGCCCGTACACGCTGCGCAGCAACAGGTCGCGGCCGACGTCGTCGGTGCCGAACGGGTGGGCCCAGGAGGGCGGTTGGAGCTTCGCGGCCAGGTCGACGGCCTGCTGGTCGAGCTGTGTGAGCGGCGGTACGACCAGCACGGCGAGGACCACGAGAGCCACGAGCGCCGCGGAGGTACGGACCCGCCACGCGCGCGTGGAGCGGCGCCGCACCCCGCGCGTACGCCACTGCCTTTGCAGAGCCTGCTCAGCGGTCTGGTCAGCCATCGAAGCCCACCCTCGGATCGGCGATGCCGTACAGGAGGTCGGCGGCCCAGTTCCCGGCGAGCACGGCGAGCGTCGCGAGCACCGTGACGGCGGCGAGCAGCGGGAAGTCCACGGACGTGGCCGCCTGCACGGTCGCGGCGGCGATGCCGGGCCAGCTGAACACAGTCTCCACGAGCAGCGCCCCGGTGATGAGTTCGGGCACCCGCGAGCCGATGAGCGTGAGCACGGGCAGCGTGCCGGAGCGCAGCGCGTGCCCGAACAGGACGGTACGCGGCGCAAGTCCGCGGGCCCTGGCCCCGCGCACGGGGTCCTCGTCGAGCGCGTCGCCGACGCCCTGACGGACGTACAGGATGAACCACGGCAGCTGCGAGATCGCCAGCACGCCGGCGGGCAGCGCGAGATGGGACAGCACCTGCCCGGCGGTGATCGTCGATGAGCCGGTGTCGGTGAGACCGCCCGCCGGCAGCACGCCGAGTTTCAGCGCGAACAGCCACACGGCGAGCAGGCCGAGCCAGAACGGGGGCGCGGCCTCCAGCGTGTACGCGAGCGAGGTGATCGCCCGGTCGACCCAGCCGCCCGGGCGGCGCGCGGCGAGCACGCCGAGCAGGGTGCCGAGGACGATCGCGACGAGGAACGCGGTGGCGGCGAGCAGCACCGACCAGCCGAGCCGCTCGCCGATCACCTGGGCGACGGGTTGCCGCATGACGGCCGAGTCGCCGAGGTCGCCGGTGAGCGCGGACGTCAGCCAGTCCCACCAGCGGGTGAACAGGGGTTGGTCGACGCCGAGGTTGACCCGCAGCTGGTCGAGGTTCTCCTGTGACGCGGTGAGCCCGGCGGTGCCCGCGTACGCCTTGACCGGGTCGAAGGGGGAGGCCGCGGCGATCGCGAAGACGCCGAAGGTGACGGCGGCCAGGACGGGCACGGCGAACACGATCCGCCGGCCCGTCAGGCGCGCCATCGGCCCCCAGGGGAGCCTTCTGCTCATGCCTTCCAGTCCTCCACGTTCCACCACGGCCCGGACGCGAGCCCGTGGTCGTGCGGCTCGATCTGCGTGGAGAGGTCGCCGAACTTCTTGTCGACCACGTAGAGGTGGTCGATGTGGGTGAGGAAGGTGTAGCCGGGGTCCTTGACGAGCTCGCGCTGGACGGTGTCGTACGCGGCCTGCCGCTTCGCCTTGTCGTCCGTGCGGCGGGCGTCCTCCAGGGCGGCGTCGACCTTCTTGTTGTCGTAGTGCGCCATGTTGTTGAAGCCGTCGCCCGCGAGGGAGGACTTGAGCAGCGAGTACTGGTCGAAGTCGGGGTCGGCGGGCGCGCCGCCGCCGGCGAGGACGGCGTCCTTGGGCATGCGGGGCATGATGACTTCCCAGGTGCCGCTGTCGACCTTGACGTCGATGCCGAGCTTCTTGGCATCGGAGGCGTAGGCGAGGGCGTGGTCCTGGCGGAGCTTGTCGCCGGTGAGGTACCACAGCGGGAAGGCGGCGCGGACGCCGTCCTTCTCGCGGATCCCGTCCTTGCCCGCCTTCCAGCCGGCCTCGTCGAGGAGCTTCTTCGCCTTGGCGAGGTCGTGTTCGCGCTCGGTGCCCTGGGTGAACCAGAGGCTGTCGGTGGGCACCGGGCCGTACGCCTCCTTGCCCGCGCCCTCCAGGATCTGGTCGACCATGGCCCCCCGGTCCACGCCGATGTCGAGGGCGCGGCGGACGGCAGTGTCGCCCGCCACCTTGTTGCCGGTCGGCAGGGTGACGACGCGGTAGTCGAAGGTCTTCGCCGCGTACGTCTTCTTGGCGGCGTCGGCCTTGTACGTCTTGGCGAGGTTGGGCGGCAGGATGGCGCCGTCGAGGTCGCCGGAGCGCAGCCGGGTGGCGCGCACGTCGTCGTCCTTGATGATCGCCATGGTGAAGTTCTTGATCTTCGGCGCGCCACCCCAGTAGTCGGGGTTGGCCTTGAAGACGAGCTTCTCGCCCTTGGACCACTTCACCAGCTCGTACGGGCCGGTGCCGATGGGCCTGGTGGTGAACCTGCCGTTGTTCACGTCCTGCTGGGCCGCGACGTGCTCGGGCGCGATGGGCAGGACGGTGCGCTCGGCGAACGGCGCGTAGGGGTACTTGAGGTGGAAGACGACGGTGTCGTCGCCCTTCGCCTCGACGTCCTTGACCGCGTCCAGTTCGGTCTTGGAGGCGTTGTTGGTCTTCCTGTCGAGGATGGTCTCGTATGTGAAGACGACGTCCTTCGAGGTGAACGGCTTGCCGTCGCTGAACTTCACGCCGTCGCGCAGCTCGTACGTGTAGGTGCGGCCGCCGTCGGTGACCTTCGGCAGCTCGGCCGCGAGCGCGGGCTTGAGCTCCATGTCGGCGTCGTGCGTGAGCAGTCCGTCGAAGATCTTCGAGTTGCCGTCCTTGCCGTAGCCGAGGAGCGGGCTGAGGCTGTCGGGCTCGTAGGCGATGCCGACGACGGCGCTGTCGCTGCCGCCGCCCTTGGCGTCGTCGTTCGGCGCCGCGCAGGCCGCAGCGGTCACCGCCAGTGCGGTGACCGCTGCCCCTGTTATCGCGCTGCGTGCCGGCCTGGCCACGTCACCCACCCCTATTCAAGATCTACTGTTATTGCGAACGAGTCGCAATAATGTCATCTCGTCAAGGAGAGGTAAAACCCGGCTGTGGAGTTGTACGCACCATGACTGCCGTCAGGGAGCGCGCAGGTCGACCAGTTCGGCCAGCTCCTCCCGGTGCCGTCCCGCCGTGCCAAGCGCGATCGAGTCCGCCTTGGCGCGCTTGAGGTACAGGTGGATCGGGTGCTCCCACGTCATGCCGATGCCGCCGTGCAGCTGCAGGGCCTCCTCGGCGGCGTGCACCGCGACGGGCGCCGCGTACGCCTGGGCGACGGCGACCGCGATGTCCGCATCCTCGCTGCCGGTGGCGAGCGCATCGGCCGCGTTGCGGGCGGCGGCGCGGGTGTTGACCGTCTCCAGCCACAGCTGGGCGAGGCGGTGCTTGAGCGACTGGAAGGAGCCGACGGGCCGGTTGAACTGGTTGCGCTCCTTCGTGTAGCGCACCGTCTCCGTCAACAGCCAGTCGGCGAGCCCCAGTTGCTCGGACACGAGCAGCCCGGCCCCGGCCCGCAGCGCGCGCCGCACCGCCGTCGCCGCACTGTCGCCCAGCTTCCGCCCGGCGGCCCCCGCGAACGTCACGGCCGCCAGCGGGCGCGTACGGTCCAGCGAGGTCTGCGGCTCGACGGTGACACCCTCGGCGCCCGCGTCGACGGCGAACAGGCCGCTCGCGGTGGGCACGAGGAACACGTCGGCGGCGCCCGCGTCCGCGACGCCGGTGACGCGCCCGCTCAGCGACCCGCCCTCTTCTCGTACGTCCCTGAAGTCCTGCCCGGACGTGGCCGACAGCGGCACGGTGAGCACGCCGATGGAACGCCCCGAGGCGAGCACGGCGAGGACGGTGGCCGCCTCGTCGCCCGCGCAGGCGAGCAGCGCCTCCGTGGCGATGACGGCGCTGGTCAGGTAGGGAACCGGGGCGACGGCGCGACCCAACTCCTCCAGGACGACGGCCGCTTCGCGGTGCGAGGCGCCCTGGCCGCCCTTGTCCTCCGGGACGAGGAGGCCGGCCAGGCCCATCGTCTCGGCGAGGTTCTTCCACAGCTCGCGGTCGTGCGGCGCGTCCGTGTCGACGCGGGCGAGGACCGAGGTGGCGTCGCAGTGGTCGGTGAGCAGGTCGCGGACCGCCGAGCGGAGGGCTTCCTCCTCCTCGGAGTAGAGGAGGTCGGGTTCGGTGTTCACGGAAGCGGTCGAAGCGGTCGAAGCGGTCATCGGGCGAGGTCCTTCCAGGCGACGTCCTTGTCGGTGCGCGGCTCGGACGGCAGGCCCAGGACACGCTCGGCGACGATGTTCAGCAGGATCTCGCTCGTCCCGCCCTCGATGCTGTTCCCCTTGGCGCGCAGATACCGGTAACCGGCCTCGCGGCCCGCGAAGTCGACGATCTCGGGCCTGCGCAGGGTCCAGTCGTCGTACAACAGGCCCTCCTCGCCGAGGAGTTCGACCTCCAGGCCGCTGATCTCCTGGTTGAGGCGGGCGAAGCCGAGCTTCATGCCCGCACCCTCGGGCCCGGGGTGTCCGGCGACGAGCTGCTGGCGCAGGCGTTCGGACGCGAGGCGGGCGACCTCGGCCTCGACCCACAGCTTGACGAGCCGCTGGTGCAGGTCGTGGGTGCGCAGCTCGGGGCGCTCGCGCCAGGTCTTGGCGACGATGCCGACGAGCCCGCCCTCGCGCGGCACGCGCATGCCGCCGATGGAGACGCGCTCGTTGTTGAGGGTGGTCTGGGCGACCCGCCAGCCGTCGCCGACCTCGCCGAGGCGGTGGGCGTCGGGGATGCGGACGTCGGAGAGGAACACCTCGTTGAACTCGGCCTCGCCGGTGATCTGCCGCAGCGGCCGCACCTCGACACCCGGGTCGGTCATGTCGCACACGAAGTACGTCATGCCCTTGTGCTTGGGCACGTCCGGGTCGGTGCGGGTGACGAGGATCGCGAAGCGGGCGTTGTGCGCGTTGGACGTCCACACCTTCTGGCCGTTGACGACCCAGGTGTCACCGTCACGGACGGCGCGGGTGCCGAGCGCGGCCAGGTCGGATCCCGCGCCGGGCTCGCTGAAGAGCTGGCACCAGATCTCCTCGCCGACCCAGAGCGGCTTGAGGAAGCGCTGCTTCTGGTCGTCGGTGCCGTAGCGCAGGACGGTGGGGGCGGCCATGCCGAGGCCGATGCCGTTGCGCCGCGGGTTGTTGTCGGGCGCGCCCGCGGCCGTCAACTCGGCCTCGACGACGGCCTGCAGGGCGCGCGGCGCGTCGAGCCCGCCGAGGCCCTCGGGGTAGTGCACCCAGGCGAGCCCGGCGTCGAAGCGGGCGCTGAGGAAGTCCTCGCGGGACGTGCTCGCGGGCGGGTGCGCGGCGAGGAACTCCCGGGTACGGGCCCTCAGTTGGGCGGCGTCGAGGCTCATGCGCCGGCTCCTTCCTGCTGACGGGCGTTCAGGCCCGGCACCACCACGACGCGGCCCGTCGTGACGCCGTCGGCGACGCGCTGCACGGCGCCCGCGGCGTCCGCCAGGTCGACGCGCTCGCTGACGAGGGGCTTGATGGCGCCGCTCGCGGCCAGCTCGGTGAGCTTCTGGTGGCAGTGCGGGATGAGCTTCGGGTTCTTGGTGGCGTACAGACCCCAGTGCAGCCCGACGATCGAGTAGTTCTTCACGAGCGCGTGGTTGAGCGCCGCGGTCGGGATGGCGCCGGAGGCGAAGCCGATGACGAGGATGCGGCCCTCGAAGGCGACGACCTTCGTGGACTGCCGGTACGCGTCGCCGCCCACCGGGTCGTAGATCACGTCGGCGCCGCGGCCGCCGGTGGCCTCCTTCACGGCGGCGATGACGTCCTCGGAGCGCCGGTCGATCACGACGTCGCAGCCGAGCCCGGCCGCGACCTTCGCCTTCTCGGGGCCGCCGACGACGCCGATGACGCGGGCGCCCGCGGCCTTGCCGAGCTGCACGGCGGCGCTGCCGACCCCACCGGCGGCGGCGTGCACGAGCAGCGTCTCGCCCGCCTGGAGGTGGGCGCGCTGGTGCAGGCCGAACCAGCCGGTCTGGTAGCCGATGTGCAGGGCGGCGACCTCGGCGTCGTCCAGCGAGTCGGGCGCCGGCAGCAGGGACTTCGCGTCGGCGACCGTGTACTCGGCGAGTCCGCCGCGCGGCAGCACGGGGTTGGCGATGACGCGGCGGCCGTCCTCGGTCTCGCCGCAGATCTCCACGCCCGGCGTGAACGGCAGCGGCGGCGTGACCTGGTACTGCCCCTTGCACAGCAGGGCGTCCGGGAAGTTGATGTTGGCGGCGCGCACCTTGAGCAGAACCTGCCCCTCACCGGGCTCGGGACGCTCCACCTCTTCGAGGCGCATCACCTCGCTCGGCTCGCCGTTCTCGTGCACTTGCCATGCCTGCATGCGGAGCCTCCACGGGACTGCTTCGTCAAACCGGGTTCGGCCGCATACTAAGCGGTCGCTTGCCGATCTGTGAATGCCCCGGAGGGGTTCGAATGTCTCTCGGCAACGTGGCTTTCAGTCGTCCTTCTTCCGAGCGGGCCGCGCACGTACATGCATCCGCTCGCCCTGCGGCCCGAACAGCACGAGGAACTCGGCGGGCCCCTCCCCCGTCGACCCGAACCAGTGCGGCACGCGCGTGTCGAATTCGACGGCCTCCCCCGGCTCAAGCACCACATCATGCTCGCCGAGCAGCAGCCGCAGCTTCCCGGAGAGCATGTACAGCCACTCGTAGCCCTCGTGCGTCTTCTGCTCGGGCTCGAGCCTGCGCTGCGGCTCGATCACCTTGTACGCCTGGAGCCCGCCGGGCTTGCGCGTCAGCGGGATCATCGTCCGGCCGCCCCGCACGATCGGCTTCGCCTGCACCCGCGGATCCTCCACGGGCGGGGCGCCGACCAGCTCGTCCAGCGGGACCTTGTGCGCGCGGGCGATGGGCAGCAGCAGCTCCAGGCTGGGCTTGCGCAGGCCCGACTCCAGGCGGGAGAGCGTGCTCACGGAGATGCCGGTGGTCTCGGAGAGCCCGGACAGGGTGGCGCCGCGGTCCTTGCGCAGGGCGCGCAGCCGGGGCCCGACGCCGGACAGGACGGCGTCCATGCTCGCGTCGGACTGCTCGTCTTCCAGATGCTGATGACCTTGCCGATTCATGAATCCATTGCAGTTTCAGCAAGCTTGTTTGTCAATACGGCAGGAGTGGGTGCACCTTCGGAATCCAGAGGTTCCCGCGCAGCCCCGAACACGAGGTGGTCACCATGCAGAGCAAGAAGAACGCGTACGAGGTCGTGATCGTCGGCGGCGGAGCGGCGGGCCTGACGGCCGCGCTGATCCTGGGCCGTTCGCGCCGCTCGGTCCTCGTGGTGGACGCGGGCGAACCGCGCAACGCACCGGCCGCGCACATGCACGGCTTCCCGTCGCGGGACGGCATGCCGCCCGCCGAGTTCCTGGCGGAGGTGCGGCGCGAGATCACCGAGTACGGCGTGGAGCTGATACGGGACCGGGTGACGGCGGCCGAACCCGACGGGTCGGGCGAGTTCGAGGTGACGCTGGCGGACGGCGGCCGGGTGCACGCACGACGCCTCGTCATCGCCACCGGCCTGGTGGACGAACTCCCGGACATCCCCGGCCTCGCCGAACGCTGGGGCGACGACGTGATCCACTGCCCGTTCTGCCACGGCTACGAGGTACGCGACCGCGCCATCGCCGTCCTCTACCGCAAGGAGACGGCCATCCACCAGGCCCTCCTCTTCAGCAGCCTCTCCTCCGACGTGACGCTGTTCCTGAACGGCGCGGACGAGGACGACCTCCCGGACGAGCACTGGCAGACGCTGGCGGCGGCCGGGGTGAGCGTGGTGAGCGGCAAGGTCGACGGCATCGAGGTGACGGACGACCGCGTGAGCGGGGTGCGCATCGAAGGCGGCCGGGTGTTCCCGCGCGCGGTGGTAGTCGTCCCGACGGTGATGGTGCCGCGCGACTCCCTGCTGAGCGCACTCGGGGCCCGGACGAAGGACACCCCGGCGGGCCCGTTCGTCGAGGTCGACCCGACCGGCCTGACCACCGTGCCGGGCGTATGGGCGGTGGGCAACGCCACCGGCCCCGCGGAACAGGTCGTCAACGCGGCCAGCGCCGGCTACCGCGCGGGCGCCACACTCCACGCGCAGCTGCTCCACACGGACCTGGAGCGCGAGGTGGCGCGACGCCGGGCCGGAGTGTTCTCACCGGAGGGGGAACGCGCGGTGGCGCGGGCACGGCGGGCGGCTGTGGGGGCGTGAGCGCATTACCGTGCCCGTGGACTGCCGGCTCGCCGAAGTGGTCGTGGCGGGCCGCAGCACTCGCTCAGGTCACTCCTCGTACGGCGCCGCGAGCCGCATCCCTAGGTCGGCAGCCCATCGCTGGAAGTAGCGGCGCAGCTGGTCGATGCGGTCGTCGCGCAGTCCGTAGGCGGCGAATTCGACGTCGTCCGTCCAGGCCAAGCCCTCAAGCCGGGCGTGGAGATCGTCGAGCCCGAAACGCTCGCGGGCATGACGGCGGGCCAACTCTTCAAAGTCGTTGTGTGTCCAGCGGCTGGACGCGGCGTAGACGTCAATGAAGTCGCGCGCTGCGCCCCGTTCAGCCAGGGCCCGCACCTTGGTGCCGATCACGTCCTCCTCCGCAAGTACGGGCCCGTGGCGCAGGTACACAACGGGCCTGGTGAAGACCTCCTTGAGAACATCGACCTCGACCTGTCCGTCTCCGCGAGGATCAGTGACGGTGAATCGTGCGGCCAGCGGTGCCACTTCCAGTGCCTGCACCTGCCAACCGCGCTCGGTGAGGCCACTGCTCACCGTGGCTGCGATGTCCTGCATCGGTGCGCTGCTCTCGGTCGCCACATCCAGGTCCTGACTCGGCCGGTCGACGATTTCGTGGGCCTGAACGGCATAGCCCCCGGTGAGGACGAGCGGGTAAGGAGCACCGATGGCCAGCACGTCCGCCAAGAGCCGAGCGTGCAGATCGGGCAGCTTCACGCGACGGCCTCGGCCGTCCGCAGCTGCGGGAACGCGGTCTCCCACACGTCGCGGATCGTGCGGGACACCAGGGTGCGCAGGGTGGGCCACTGGGCGACAAGCAACTCGTGATTGAGGTGGGCGCACAGGTCGTCGTGCAGCCCCTCGGCAAGGAGCGTGCGGTACAGGCCCATGCGCTGGCGCGGCTGGTCCAGGCGGTACTCCCGCAGCCCGGACCAGGCGACGTGCAGGGGCAGGGCCACGGTCCCGTCCTGCGGGCCGGTCAGCTCGTCGAGCCGGGCGGGCAGGCGCTGCTCGTACTTGGCGCGGTACAGCGCGAGGTCCACGGCGTCGGTAGCGGGCATGCCCCCATTATCCCCGGCCTTCCCCGCGTCCCGCTCGAGGCCGCGCCAATTCCGTCATCCGCCCACCGCATCCTCAACCTCCCACCGCAGCAGATCCCCCGGCTGACACTCCAGGACCTCGCACAGCGCCGCGAGGGTCGTGAAGCGGACCGCCTTGGCGCGGCCGTTCTTCAGGACCGCGAGGTTGGCGGGGGTGATGCCCACGCGGTCGGCCAGTTCGCCGACGGACATCTTGCGTTTGGCCAGCATCACGTCGACGTCGACGACGATCGGCATCAGATCACCTCGTCCAGCTCGGCCTGCATCTCCATCGCCTCGACGTCGCGCGCGACCGCCTGGGCGAGCAGCATCCGCAGGACGAGGACGATGAGCGCGACGCCGAGGATGGCCAGGCCGATCCCGCCCATGATCAGGGTGACGCCCGGGTCCTCCCGCTGGCCGGGCGCGTTGACGGCCGTGACGACGAACCACAGGAGGCCGACCGCGACGATCGCGCCGATCACCCCGTCCACGTACCGGAAAGCGGCGTGGGAGAACACGGTCCCGCGGCGCACCATCGCCACCAGCCGCCATACGCAGACCAGGGCGACCTGGGCCGCGACCATCCCCACGATCGTGATCACGCGCAGGGTGGTCAGCGGCATCGTGCCGTCCTCCGGGTCGTTCCCGCTGGCCAGCACCCACACCATCGACGCCTGGACGAACACGGTGCCCGCGAGCACCACCGCGAGCACGGCGCGCAGCGCACGCACAGTCCACTTCCCCATGACCCACCCTTGCTCTCTTACTCTTCCATTGAATTACGATGGGAATCTATCGAAAAACGATAGGTGAAGCAAGCGCGGTGCGCGTGCGGGCCGGGAATGGCTGGCCCGCCTGCACCGAACAGCCGCCAAGCCATGGAAGGTTGAGCGCTCAGGAGGTATCCATGTGCGCCATGACGCACTCCTCCCCCGCCCCGCGCGGCCTCCCCACTCCTCCCCCACTCGGCGCGTCCGCCCTGCCCCCGGACACGTACGACGGCCGGCTCGTGCTGGTGACCGGGGGTGGTACGGGGCTCGGGCGGGCCGTGGCCGCGGAGTTCGCGCGGCTCGGGGCCGACGTGATGATCGTCAGCCGGAAGGCGGAGCATCTGGCGCCCGCGCGCGAGGAGTTGCAGGCGATCGAGAGCGCGGGGCTGATCACGGCGGCGACCTGCGACATCCGGGACGCGGTCCGGATCACGGAGGTCTTCGACGCGGCGTTCGCGGCGCACGGACGGACACCGGACGTGCTGGTGAACAACGCCGCCGCCAACTTCCCCGTCCCGGCCGAGGACTTGTCGCCGAACGGCTGGCGCACGGTCGTCGACATCACGCTCAACGGCACGTACTTCATGACCCGCGAGTTCGGGCGCCGCCACCTCGCGGCGGGCACGCCGGGCTCGGTGATCGCCGTCGGGGCGTCGTACGCGTGGACGGGCGGGCCCGGTTTCGCGCACAGTTCGGCCGCGAAGGCGGGTGTGAAGAACCTGGTGGAGACGCTGGCCGTGGAGTGGGGGCCGTACGGGATCCAGATCAACGGCCTGGTGCCGGGCCTCATGCCGCACGAGGACATGACGCCCGACATCCGTGACAACCTCGACCGCGCCGAGGACCCCGCCGCCCGCCAGCCCGCTCTCCGGGTGGGCGCGCCACGGGAGTTGGGCTGGGCGGCGACGTTCCTCGCCTCCCCCTACGCCCGTTTCATCAGCGGCCACACGCTGGTGGTGGACGGCGCGAACTGGCAGCGGCGCGATCTGGTCAACGCGCCGGTGACGCCGGTGCGGGAGCAGATGGGGCGCGGCCCGTTCGCACCGTGATCCAGGACATCAGCCGATCCGCTGCCCGTACACGTGGTCCACGGCCATCACCATCAGCACCCGGCGGTCGGACACCATCACCGACCGGTACTCGTCCCAGTTGGGGTGTTCGCCCGCCGCCTTGCGGTAGTAGTCGACGAGCGCCTCGACCTCGGGCCCCTTGGGGTCGGTGCTCGGCCCGACGAGCGTCACGGCGCCCTCGGCGGTGGCCCAGGACCGGCCGTCGGAACTGGTCACCTCCAGCGCGGCGCGCGGGTCACGGCGCAGGTTCACGGTCTTGGCACGGCCCTCGGTCATCGACACGTTCAACGTCTCGGTGTCCGGGTCGTAGAACGGCTGCACCGGCGAGAGCTGCGGCCGGCCGTCGGCCTTGAGCGTGGCGAGGACGCCGAGCCTGCTCTCGGCGAGGAGGGTGCGCGGGGCGAAGGGTGCGGTGGTCATGGTCACCTTTCGGGCGGGTACGGACGCTACGGCGTCGACGCGGTCCGCCGACACCCTTGCGAACGTCTCACGCGCCCCGGTATTCCGGCGGCCTGCGCCGCGCCTTCGCCGTGAACCCTTCGGTCGCGTCCTCGGAGGTGAGCGTCAGCGCCGCGCTCATGGCGACCCGGTCGAGCGCCGCGTCGAGCCCGGCGTCGGCGTACGCGTCGATGTCGCGCTTGACGGACTGCACGGCGAGCGGGGCGTTACCGGCGATCTCGGCTGCCACGTCACGCGCGACACGCTCCAACTGGTCAACTGGGGCGACCTGTTGGAGGAGATTCAGCCGGTGTGCGGTCTCCGCGTCGATGCGCCGCCCGGTCAGCGCGAGGAACTTCGCCCACCCGGCCCCCGCCTCGCGCGCGATCCGCAGATCCCCGCCCGCGTCGACGGCGACCCCCAACTGCGCCTCAGGCAGCGCGAACACGGCGTCGTCGGCCGCGATCCGCACGTCCGCCATGAGCGCCAGCTCGAATCCGAAGCCCAGGCAGTACCCCTGCACGGCGGCGACCACGGGCTGCGGCAGCCGCGCGAACGCGGCGAACCGCTCGTGCACCCACCGGATGCCCTCGTAGTACGCCCGGTGCCGCGCGGAACCGCTCTCGCCCTCGATGCCCCCGCCGGGCGCGGTCACATCGATCCCCGCGCAGAAGGCCCGCCCCTCGGCGCGCAACAGCACGACCCGGATCCGGTCGTCGAAGCGGATCCGGTCGGCCATGACGCCCAGCTGCCGACTGGACTCCCAGCTCCAGGCGTTGAGCTTGGCCGGACGGCACAGCGTGAGCACGCCGACGCCGCCCTTCTCGACGTCGAGGCGCATCCGCCGCTCGTCCCCTTCGGGGATGCGGGTGTCGGTCGTGTCGATCATCCGCGCAGGGTAGCGGCGGGAAGCCGCATCCTGAAGACACCTGACATCTGCACCCTCACGTCACGGACAGATACGCCGCGTTCGGTATCCGGCTCACCCTCAGCGACTGAACTCCCCGCCCACCGCCCGGCGGAGCAGCTCGGTCGAGACGGCCCAGAGGCGCTCGGCGGTCGCGGGGTCGAGCGCCCATTGCTTGACGCCGTGCGGGTGCCGCGCGAGTTCGGCGTCGTTCGGCACGGTGTACGCCTCTTGCCCATCGTCGAGGTAGTGGCCTCCGGTGTGGGCGAACTGTGGGGCGACGGCCGCGACGATGCTGGTGGCGGCCCCCTGCTCGACCGTCTTGTACGTGAAGGTCCCGGCGGCCTCGGCCGCGTCGAGCGACGCCTTCTGCTCGGGCGTGAAGTTCCGTTGCAGCCCCGTCGCGACACCCCCCGGGTTCACCGCGTTGGCCACGATGCCGTCGGCCGCCCAGCGGCGGGTCGCCTCGACGGCGAAGAGCGAGTTCGCCGTCTTGGACTGGGCGTAGGCGAGCTGCGGGTGGTACGTACGACGCTCGAAGTGAAGGTCGTCGAAGTCGATACCGGCACGCATGTGCGCGGTGGAACTGACCGCGACGATCCGCGCCCCGTCGCGCTCGGCGGCTCCCCGCGCCAGGGCGCCACGCAGTCCGGTGGCCAGCGCGAAGTGGCCGAGGTGGTTCGTCGCGAACTGCAACTCCCAGCCCTCACGCGTGCGTTCGAGGCCGCCGGTGACCACGCCGGCGTTGTTGATGAGCAGGTGGAGCGGGCCGACCCAGGTGTCGACGAAGTCCGCGACGGAGGCCGAGTCCGCAAGGTCGAGCCGGACGACCCGCGGCCGGACCCCGACGGCCGACTTCGCGACCCTCTCGGCGACGACCTCACCCGCACCCGTGTCTCGGACGGCGAGCGTCACATCCGCCCCGGCAGCGGCCAGCACACGAGCGGTCTCGGCCCCGAGCCCGGAGGAGGCCCCCGTCACGACCGCGCGAACACCCGCGAGGTCAACGCCTCGCAGCACCTCGTCCGCGGTGCTGAAGGCGGTGAAGGGGGTGGTGATGAGGTCATGAGCATCCATGCGGCGACTATACGCACTGAACTGCATTTGTATAGTTCGCTCACCTCTTCTACGCTCGCCCCATGAGCAGCCCCGACGCCGACCGTCGCTCCCTGGTCCTGGACTCCGCCATGGCCACGTTCGCGCGCTTCGGATACCGGAAGACCTCGATGGAGGAGGTGGCACGGGCCGCGGACATCTCCCGGCCCGGCCTCTACTTCCTCTTCTCCTCGAAGGAGACCCTGTTCCGCGCCGCGGTCACGCAGACCCTGGAGCGGGACATCAGCGCGATCGAACGGGTCCTGGCCGACACCGGCCGCCCCCTTGCGGAGCGCCTCGTGGACGCATTCGACCGGTGGGCCGGCCGGTACATCGGCGCGCTGTCGGGCGACATCACGGCGGTCATCGAGGACAACCCCGGCCTCCTCGGCGAGATCGTCGACATCACGCCACGACGCTTCGAGGAACTGATCACCAACGCGATCGCCCTCGAGTCGACCCGAGAGGCGGCCACCCCCGTCGCCCGGACATTGATCAGCACCTCGATCGGCCTCAAACACCAGGCCGCGTCACGGGAGTTCTACGTGGACCGGATGAAGACCGCCGTCGCGCTGCTGGTGCGCTGAGGGCAGCGCCCAGTGCCGCGCCCGCGTAGGTTCGCCGGGCTGGCGGTCGTGACGGCCATGGCGGTCGTGGCGGTTGAATGGGCGCTGACATCGTCACCTGCTCGTCTCCAAGGTGCAGACCGCGCGCCGTCAGCCGTGTGATACCAGGGTCTGACGGGATCCGCCGACAGGGGTACGACCAAGTAGGCCTGGCGCCGGACGTGTTGTGGAGAACGAAGACCTAGCTTCGACTTCATGATGCCCAGACATCGCAGAGCCGCTGTGGCCACTCTGCTCACCCTGGCCCTGTCGGCGCCGCTCTTGGGCGCCACACCGGCCGTCTCCGTCAAGCCCGCGCAGATCGTGTCCCGAACTCCTTACAGCAGCAGGTTGGAGCTACCGTTCCCCACTGGCCCCAACCTCGTGGGCCGCCGCACCTTGCACTTGGTCGACCGTCACCGCACTGACCCATGGGTGCCGACGGCCGGTGACCGGGAGCTGATGGTGACGGTGTCCTACCCGGCGCGCTCGGCCGGCGGGTCACCGGCGGCGTACATGACCGATGAGGAGGCGCAGCTTCTCTTGGAGGCGAGGGGACTCGGCGGCGTCGTGCCCCATGAAGCGGTTGCCAGGGCGCGTACTCATGCGTATGTGGGTGCTCGTCCGGCGCGAGGGCGTTTCCCCCTGGTGCTGCTCTCCCCGGGCTTCTCGATGCCACGCACCACTCTCACCTCGATCGCCGACGATCTCGCGAGTCGCGGCTATGTCGTCGCCTTGGTGGATCACGCGTACGAATCCGTCGGCACAGCGTTCCCCGGCGGCCGGATCCTGACCTGTGTGGCCTGCGAACGGGGCGACACCCCGGAGGGGCGGGCGGCCATTGTGGGCGGCCGGGTCAAGGACATGTCCTTCGTGATCAGCGAGTTGACCGACAGCCGGCAGGCTGGGGCGCTGTCCCATGTGATCGACTCGAGCCGGATCGGAATCGGCGGGCATTCGATCGGCGGTGCAACCGCGGCGGCCACTATGGCCGCGGACCGTCGTGTGCGAGCGGGGGTCGACCTGGACGGTGACTTCTTTGTGCACCCTGCTGCTGCGGGGCTCGGCGGGCGCCCGTTCATGATGCTCGGTGCCGAGTCCACCCACAGTCCCGGTAACCGGACAACCGACTGGCCTGATGCGTGGAAGCATCTGAACGGCTGGAAACGCTGGCTGACCGTGTCCGGTGCCGAACACTTCTCCTTCACGGACCTGCCCTATCTCGCGGGGCAGTTGGGCCTGTCGGACCCTGCCATACCACTGTCCGGAGAACGTGGGTGGCGCATAACCCGCGACTACGTGTCAGCCTTCTTTGACCTTCACCTTCGGGGCATATCGCAGCCGCTCCTCGACGGCCCCGGGGCCACGCACCCTGAGGTCGCATTCCAGCAGCCGTGACCTGGCGCGCGACAAGAGGGCCGCGAGCGCTCAGGATCACCGGGGTGTCTACACGGCAGCTTTGAGGGGCATCCACTCCAGCCGATGCCCTTTCTCTCTGCGGACGCGAGTACGTTCTTTGCGTTCAGCCGCTAGGGCGTGCCTGATGATTGATCTTGTGGTTGGTCGTGGTGAGCTGACGGATGTGGCGTGGGAATGGATAGCGCCCCTGCTGCCCGGTGTTGACGGTCGTGGACGGCCATGGCGTGATCAACGGAGTGCTGTGGCGGTTGCGGACGGGTGCTCCCTGGCGCGACCTGCCGGAACGCTATGGTCCGCGGCAGACGGTCTATGAGCGCTTCGCCCGCTGGGAGGCGGACGGAACCTGGGCCCGTCTACTGGAACGAGCCCAGGTCAGGGACGACTCCGTCGGGGCTATTGAATGGACGGTGTCGGTCGACTCCACGATCAGCCGAGCCCATCAGCATGCAGCGGGAGGCAGAAAAAGGGGGCGGACGCGGGGGACGAACTGGAAGATCCAGTACACGCGGCGGCTCGCCAGGCACTGGGCCGCTCACGCGGCGGACTGACCACCAAGATTCATCTCGCCTGCGACGGCCGCGGCCTGCCCTTGGCCGTCGTCGTCACGCCGGGCAATGTCAACGACTCCACCACCTTCGACACGGTGATGGACGAATTGCGGGTGCCTCGCGTCGCTTCCGGACGCCCCCGCCGGAAACCTGAAGCGATCCTTGCGGATAAGGCGTACTCATCTCGCGCGATCCGCCGCGGCCTGCGAGGGCGAGGCATCCGGACCGTGATCCCTGAGCGGGCCGACCAGAAGGCCAACCGCTCGCGGCGCGGCCGGGCTGGTGGCAGACCGCCGAGCTTCGACCACGAACTCTACAAAGCCCGCAACGTCGTCGAACGCCGCTTCGCGCGCCTCAAGCAGTTCCGCGCTTTCGCTACCCGCTTCGACAAACTCGCCGGCCGCTACCGCGCCGGCGTCCACCTCGCGTCGCTGATCCTCTGGCTCCGCGAAACCGCCCGAACCCTGCACCCAGGGTCTCCTTAAGCCGATGCGCGCGGGGTGCGCCGGGCGAGCAGCTTTCCGCGGACCCGGTGAAGGCGGGGCATCAGGACGTAGACGACGGTCGGCACGACGAGCGCGCTCAGGATCAGGGTCTGCACCACCATCGGCAGACCGTCGAGCCAGGTGTGAAACAGCAGCTCCAGCACGGTGAGGGTGGGGAAAACCGACACCCAGATCATGAGGGCCATGTGGTGCTTGGGGGGCGGGCCGGAAAGCGCCGGGTGAGACATGACAGTCAGCTCCCTACGGGTCGACGAAAATTCCAAATGGATGATTGGACTGTAACTCCGGCGTGCCCCGGAGTCCAAACAGTCATTTGGATGGGGGGTAGGATGAGCTCATGGCCTGGGACACCGCGCGTACCAAGCAAGCCCTGCTCGACGCCGCCATCGATGAGTTCGCCGAGCACGGCTTTGAAGGCGCACGGGTCGCTCGTGTCGGCACCCGGGCAGGAGTCAGTCCGGAGCGGATCTACCAGTACTTCGGCAACAAAGAAATGCTCTTCGGGGCGGTGCTGGAGGCGGAGCTGGACCGGATCGCCGCCGCGATCCCGCTGACCGCCGATCAAGCAGCTGACCTGGGTGAATACGCCGGGAAGCTCTACGACTACCACCGCTCGCGCCCGCAGTTCATCCGCCTGTTGCACTGGGAGGGCCTGCGCGACAACGGCATCCCGGCCCTGCGTGAGGCCGAGCGGACCGCTATCTACCGCTCACGGGTGGAAGCCCTGGCGCAGGCCCAGGCCAGGGGCGACCTCGACCCCACGCTCGCGCCCGACAACCTCTTCTACGCGGTCCTCGCCCTCGGCGCCTGGTGGTTCAGCGTCCCGCAGGCCGTTCGCATGATCTTCGGCGGCACTACAGATCCGGCGAACGAACGCGCCGCCATGGTGAGCCTGGTGCGACAACTGGCAGGCCAGCCCAGCCCGGCGCGCTGACGGACGGATCGTCAGACACCCCCAGGGCCTGCCCAGCGGATCATGGTCGAGCCGGGACGCCTGGCGAGGGCAGGCGCGGGGTGCTCCTCTGTCCTGCCCGCGCGTATCGAGTCCTCGGTCGCCACCCGCGGGCCCTTGCGGCCCTCCGCTGCGGGACCGAAGAGTTCTCCGCCGACGGAGCGCTGCGCGTCCCCCTCGGGAGGGAACGTCTTGACCTCAGGCGCGGTTGAGGTCGAATGATCGAGCCATGAACGAGATGAGCAGCACGACGAATCTCCTGGACCACTTCGAGATCACCACCCTCATCAGCGGCATCTTCCGCACTATGGACGAGCAGCGGTTCGACGAGGGCTGGGCCGAGGCCTACTTCACCGACGACCTGCAGATGACGACGCCGCTCGGCGTGGCCGAGGGCGCCGACGCGGTACGCCACCTGGAGCAGGCCGTCGGCCGTTTCTCCGCCACCCTGCACATTTCCTCCGACGCCCTCGTCCGGGCCGAGCCGGGCGCACGGACGGCCAATGCCTCCTGGAATGCCCACATGACCCACGTCCATCTGGACTCCACCCTCCAAGCGCGGGGCGAGGGCGCCGACCCCCTCTTCACGGTGGGCGGCATCTACGAGGGGCAACTCCGACGCACCGACAGCGGCTGGCGCATCAGCCGCATGTCCGTGCGGGCCGTCTGGACCACGGGTGAGCCGCCCGTCCTGCCGGAGGAGACCGCCACCCGTGTCGCGGAACTGACCGGCGCGCAGGCATCGAGCTGAGCCCGACCGCTCATGGGCGGAGCCAGAGCCGGATCGAGGTGATGGTGATGGTGACGGTGCCGTGGAAGATGCAGGCGCGCTTGTCCTGTCTCGTCGCGACGGCCCGGGAGTTCTTCAGCGCATTGATTGTCCGCTCGACTTCGTTCCTGCGCTTGTAGATCGTCTTGTCGAAACCGGCAGGCCGACCGCCCTTGCTGGCGCGGCGCTTGCGGTTGGCCCGCTGGCGCCTCTTGCGGGCCCCGGCGGCGCGCTGGTGTGCCCGGCAGGAGGTGAAGTCCAAGCTCACCATCGAACAGCCGATGCGGCCTTCCGTATCGGCATCGGCCAGGACAGCCGCGAAGATCTGGTCCCATGTGCCGTCCGCCGACCAGCGCCTCTGCTGCTCGTACGCGGTCTTCCACGGACCGAATCGCACAGTCAGATCCCGCCATGGCACCCCGGTACGCTGCCGGCACAGGGTCCCGTGGGTCCCGTTGATGACCCTTCGGTGGCTGGCCCAACGCCCGCACCGCTGCCCGGGCTTCGGCAGATGCGGCTTCAGCCGGGCCCACTCCGCGTTTCGTCAGCCCCCTCCCCCGCCCATGCCCATACCCGTGCCCACGCCCCGAGGTCACGACGATCACATGATCCACCGGAACGCCCTAGCCGCCCACACACACGCCTCCGTAGACAGTGTCTACCCCCATCGGGTAGACACTGTCTATGCAGACGAACGACACCCCCGACCGCAGCCTCCGCGAGCGCCTCATCGACACCGGCGTGGCACTTGTCGACGCGGAGGGCGCGGCCGCGCTGTCGCTGCGCGAGATCGCCCGGCGGGCCGGGGTCTCGCACGGCGCGCCCCGCCGCTACTTCCCCACCCACCTCGAACTGCTGTCGGCGATCGCCCGGCGCGGCTTCACGGACCTAGGCGAACAGGCCACACGGACGCTCGCCGATTCCGCACAGGATCCGCGCGCGCAGGTCGCCGCCCTGGCGCGCGCCTATCTCGGCTTCGCGGCGGGGCACCGCGGCATGTACGAGCTGATGTTCCGCCACGACCTGCTGGAGAGCGGCGAGTTGGGGCTGCGCGAGACCAGCCTTCCGCTGTTCAAAGTGTTCGCGGACCTGGTCGCGGCAGCGCGCCCGGATACGCAACCCGCCCTCGTGGCCGGTGCGCTGTGGGCGAATCTGCACGGTGTCGCTCAGCTGTGGGGCTGGGGCAGTCTCCAACTGGCCGTCGGCGTCGAGGAGATCGAGCCGCTGCTGGCCTCGGTGCTCGACGCCCACCTGGGCCCGGCTCCCCGATGAACCCACATACGCGTCGGCGCGTCACGCTCGCCGGCAGCGTCGTCGGCGCGGTCCTGGTCGCGCTCGACGGCACGGTTCTGACCATCGCCCAGCCCGCACTCCAGGGCGACCTCGGCGCCTCGCTCGCGCAGGTCCAGTGGACCAGTACCGGGTATCTGATCGCGGTGGCGAGCCTGTTGGTGTTCGCCGGGCGGCTCGGCGACCGCTACGGGCACGCGCGGCTCTTCGGGTACGGGATGCTCGGGTTCGCGGCGGCCTCCGCCGGGATCGGTGTCACGCCGGACATCCACTGGGTGATCGCCCTGCGCGTGGTCCAGGGCGTGTGCGGCGCGCTGCTGCAGCCGGCGACGCTCGGCATGCTGCGGGCCGCGTATCCCGCGGAGTCGCTCGGTATGCCGATCGCGCTGCGCACCAGCGCGATCGGTGTCGCGGCGGCCGCGGGCCCACTGGTCGGCGGGGTGCTCACGGCGCATCTGGGCTGGCGTTCGGTGTTCTTCCTGGGCGTGCTGCCCGCGGTGGCGATCGCGGTGCTCGTCCTGGCGGGACGGGACCGGGCGGCGGTGGACGGAACGCGCGCCGTCGGGCTCGATCCGAGCGGTGCGCTGCTGCTCGCGGTGGCGCTCGGCTGCCTGGTGGCGGCGCTGGCCGCACTCCCGGGCACCGGGTGGTCGGCGGGCACGGTGCTGCTCGCGGCCGGCGCGGGGACGGCGGTGGCCGCCTTCGTCGTGCACGAACGCCGCGCGAAGGACCCGCTGTTGCCCCTCGGGCTGCTTACGTCCCCGGCCGTCGCGCCCGCGCTCGGCATCCTGCTGACGGCTTCGGCGGCACTGTTCGGCACGCTGTTCGTGGCCACGTACTTCCTTCAGGACGTGCTCGGCCTCGACCCGCTCGGCACGGCGCTGCGGATGCTGCCCGCCGCGCTGTGCATGGTGCTCGCGGCGCCGCTCACCCCGGTACTGCTGCGCCGTTACGGGTCCCGGGCGACGACGTCGGGCGGGATGCTGCTCCTGGCGGCGGGGGTGTTCGGCTTCGGCCGCCTCGACACGTCGGCGTCCCAACTGGCCATCGGCGCCTGCGCGTTCGCGATGGGCACGGGATTCGGCACGGTGATGGTCGCCGCGACGGAGTCCCTCGTCCGCCGGGCCGACCTCGGCGCGGCCGGCGTGGCGGGCGGTCTCCAGCAGACAGCGATGAACGTGGGCCCGACGCTCGGCATGGCGACGGCGACGACGCTGCTCGCGTCCGGCGCGGACTTCGTGGCATCGATGGGCGTGACGCTGACGGCGCTCGCGGTCCTGGTGCTCGCGGCCGGTGCGGTGGCGGCGCGGCTTCCCGACGGAGCCCAGCAGGGAACGGCCCGAGCCCCTGCACGAGCACCCTAGGCCGTCTATCGAAAGGGGATCTTGGGCTGTGGATGATCATGGCTCATGGGACGGGGAGATCTTACGGACGCGCAGTGGGCAGTGCTGGAGCCGTTGTTACCGAATGCTGCCGGGGTGGGGCGTCCACCGGTCTGGCCTCGGCGGCAGCTGATCGACGGCATACGGTTCCGTGTCCGGACCGGTGTTCCGTGGCGGGACATCCCTGCCGAGTACGGGCCGTGGGGCCGGGCCTATGACCTGTTCCGCAGGTGGCAGCGGAACGGCACCTGGCAGCGAATCCTCACCCGGCTCCAGTCCCTGGCCGACGCGAAGGGCGGGATCGTCTGGGACCTGAGCGTCGACTCCACGGTTTGCCGAGCCCACCAGCACGCGGCCGGAGCCCGCAATCAGGGCGATCTGCGGAAGGAACCCGGCGGCGTCTTCACCGAGCCTGATGATCACGGGCTGGGGCGGTCGCGCGGCGGGTTCACCACCAAGCTGCACCTGGCCGTCGAGCAAGGTCAGAAACCCATGTCGATGGTGGTGACGGCAGGGCAGCATGGGACTCACCGCAGTTCGAGGTCGTATTGGAGAAGGTCCGCGTGCCCCGGATCGGGCCGGGCCGGCCGCGCGTCCGACCGGTGCGCGTGCGGGCCGACAGGGCGTACGCCTCCCGCAGGAACCGTGCCTACCTGCGCCGCCGCGGGATCAGATGCACCATCCCGGTCAAGGCTGATCAGGCTCGCCATCGTCGAAAGCTTGGTTCCCGTGGCGGCCGGCCTCCCCGTTTAGACCCGGCCGACTACCGTGCGCGTCACGCGGTCGAGTGCGGAATCAACCGCCTGAAGAGGCACCGCGCCGTCGCGACACGGTACGACAAGCTCTCGGTCCGCTACGAGGCGACCGTTCTTATCGCGGCCATCGACGAGTGGCTGTGACGTGCTGCCGCGCCGGGGTGGTCTCCGTCATCACGTCGCAGGCAGAGAGCTGCCGCTAGGGAGTGGGGCATGGTCGTCCTCGCGCGGGAGACGGTGCTCCCGCGCGAGGACGACTCCGGTCTCACCGCTGCGCTGGTGAGCCCCGAGAGCTGCCTGCGTTCAGCCAGCCAGGAAGGTCCGGTCCTGCCGCGCCGCCCACTGCTCGAAGGTGGTCGTGGTCAGGCCGTAGCGGGCCGCGTGGTGGGGGCGTGCCGGGTAGCCGACGCGGTCGGTCCAGACATGGCTGTCCACCATGACAGCGTTGCGCTGTTCCTGCTCCTGGCGGGAGATGGAGACGTTGGTGATCTCTCGGCCGGCGGCCTTGGAGAGGGCCTCCGCGATCTCGGGGTACGTCAGCGCGTCGCCCGCAAGGTCGATCTCGGCTTCGTGGAACTTTGCGGGCTCGGCCACGGCGGCGGCGACGGCTGCTCCGAAGTCGTCCGCGTTGATGAGCGCCAACTTGGTCTGCGGGCTCGTCGCCGTGATCAGCTCGCCCTGCGGCAGCTCGGGGAACATGAAGGCCTGCCTGGCCCCGAGGAAGTTCTCCATGTAGAAGGCGGGCTTGAAAATGGTCCAGTGCTCCAGGCCCGACTGCCGGATCGCCTCCTCCGCGGCCTCCTTCCCGTCCCAGTACACCGTCATCGTAGGGAAGAAGTCCTTGATGTCCGGGTGCTGACTGCGCCATCCGGTCGCCGACACGGACGTGTGGACGATCTGCGTGACGCCGGCCCGCTGGGCCGCGGTGGCGATGTTGCGGGCGTGGCGCTGCTCGGAGCCGGGATCGGCCGGGTCGCCACCCGGCATCTGCATGGAGAAGACCACGTCGTGACCGGCGGCGGCAGCGTCCAGGGACGCCAGGTCGTCCATGTCTCCGGTCGCCAGGGCAACGCCCTGCCCCGCGAGCGCCTGGGCGGGCGCGGAGTCGGGGTTGCGCACGAACGCGGTCACGGGGTGTTCCGCGCGCAGGAGTGCCTGGACGACGGCGCCGCCCTGCATCCCTGTCGCCCCGGTGACCAGCACCTTCGTGTTGCCGTTGCCTGCCATGGCGCACCTTGCCTTCGGTTGATCACGTGTTGTCGGAAGTACGGGCACGAAGACCCGTCACTAAAGACCGTACAGTATCGAGTCATGGGTGTATCGAGTCGGCGATCCGTCCGAGCGGAGAGGCAGGCGATCCCGTGGCCCCGGCCCGGTCCAGGACGGGAGAGCCGAGGCCGGGAAAGGGGATGCAGTACCGTCGTGCGTATGACCAGGTCAACCCGCCCCGCTGGACGCCAGCGCCCCGGTGCTGCCTTCGGGCCCGTCCGCGACGAGGCGCGCAATGCCCGCATCATCGAAGCGGTCCTGGACCTGATCGTCGAGAACGGGTACGGGGATCTCACCATGAGTGCGGTTGCCGCGCGCGCGGAGGTGGCCAAGGCCACCGTCTACCGTCGCTGGGCCTCGCGCGAGGACCTGGTCGCCGACGCCCTGGAAACCCTCATGCTCGCCGCCGCCGTCCCGGCCGGGGCGACGGCCGCGGGGACACTGCGCGAGGACCTCATCGCCACACTGACCCAAAGGTCCGTGTGCCTGCACCCTCAAGCGCGTCACTTCTCAGCCGTGCTGGCCGCCGCCACCGCCTCTCACCCGCAGATCGCCGACACCCTCCGCGAGCGGGCCATCGCCGGGCAACGCGAAGAAATCGCCGCCTGCCTCCACCGCGCTCAAAAGCGCGGCGAGATCACCGCGGAGAGGGTCGAGCTCCTCCTGACACCGGGCAGGATGGAGATCGCCGCAGCCATCGGGTTGACGATCCTTCAGCAGGAACTCCTCGGCGCCGTCCTCGACATCGAGGGAGTGGCCCGCCTGGTGGACCAGGTGCTACTGCCTCTCATCGGCGGCATCCCCACCAGCTGAAGCCCTTCCGGCTGGCTTCTCGATTCCACGCCGTGCCTGCTCGGCTCCTGATGGTTTCGATACACGCTCTAGTGCCGCATCAGGCAACCTTCGCCCTGTTGTGCGGTTGTGACCTGTACGGTCCTCGGATCAGGAGAGTAGGTCCGACTGGTGCGGTCGAGACCTAATTGCCGGTCCCGTAGGCGGCCATGAACATGTCCAGCAGCCCGTCGACGACGCCCTCGTCGATGGGGCGGGTTGACAGCAGGCTGCGGTAGTACAGGGTGCCGCACAGTACCTCGGCGGCGTATTCCAGATTCGCTTCCGCGGTCAGTTCACCGGTGCGCTGGGCGCGGGTGATTCGGTCGAGGGTGCTCTGCTCGACGGTGACCAGGAATCGTTCGTGCAGGGTCGCCCGCAGCATTGAATCGGCCTGCGCCTCGGCGATGACTGCGCGGTAGACGGGTCCGATCGGCGGGCTGGAGAGGGCGAGGCCCGAGCGTAGGAACTGTTCGCGCAAATCCGCGCGGACGTCCCCGGTGTCGCGGTAGTCCAGGTCGCTGGTCCACACGCGGCTGAGCGCGTCCAGTAGCAGCGCCGACATGGACGGCCAGCGCCGGTAGATCGTGTGCTTTCCGACCCCGGCCCTTCGGCCGACCGCCTCGATGCTCAAGCCCGCGTATCCGACCTCCGCAGCCAGATCGAGGGTTACCTGCAGCAGCGCTTCGGTGCGCGCGGCGCCTCGGCGCCTCGGCGTGGCGGGCGTGTCGGTCATGCCGCCATCCTAACGGCACAAGGCGTGCCGTTGACAATGTCGAAGGCTGCGCGCAGTATTCACACTCGATCGGCACGCCACGTGCCGATGTCGGATGCGGCGGCACGTCGCCACCCGCGCGCCCAAGATCCAGCACATCAGACCCTCAGAGGGAGATCTGCCATGAGCAGCACCGAAAGCAGCACGCACGAGGGATTCACTGCCGAGGAGCGGGCCGCGATGAAGGACCACGCCCAAGAGCTGAAGACGGCAGCCCGCCGCAGTTCGCGCGCGGACAAGGCGGCGGAGGCGGAGCGAGACGTGCTCGCGAAGATCGCCGAGATGCAGGACTCGGACCGGATCATGGCTGAGCGGGTCCATGCCGTCATCACAGCCGGCGCCCCAGCCCTCGCGCCGAAGCTCTGGTACGGGATGCCCGCCTACGCACTGGACGGCAAGGTCGTGTGCTTCTTCCAGAGCGCGGCGAAGTTCAAGGCGCGCTACGCGACGCTCGGGTTCAGCGACCAGGCGAAGCTGGACGAGGGCACGATGTGGGCGGCCGGTTTCGCCCTGACCGAGGTGACGGCCGAGGTGGAGGCGCGGATCAGTGCACTCGTGAAGCGGGCGGTGAGCTAAGGCGCGCGGGCGGGGCCTGTGGCACCTTGCGTGCTTGGCGGCCTGGCGCTGCTGGCACAGCATCTGCTGCGCGCCTTCACTGGCAACGTCGAGGCGCCAGGCCGACCTCAGCAGGTGGCAAATCCCGCCAACTACATGCTCAGTCGCAGATGTGACGCTCCGTCTGGGTGCCGCTTCGGATCATCCGCAGGGGCACCGGGTCGGTGGTGACCTGGCGGCGGACCCGGACGGTGCTGGTGCGGGCGCGGTTCAGCCGGACACAGGCGTGCGGGACAGCGCCGTGCGCAGCGCGAAGACGCCGAGCAGGCCGCCTGCCGTGAACCGCTGGGCGGTCATGGCGCGGGGGCGGGCGGCCAGGAAACCCGACACCCGTGCCGCACCCAGCATGATCACGGCGTTCACGGTCATCCCCACGATGATCTGGACGGCGCCGAGTTGGAGCAGCTGGCTCCAGGCCGGCCCGGCGTGCGGGTCGAGGAACTGGGGCAGCAGCGCGGCGTACATGAGCGCGATCTTGGGGTTGAGCAGGTTGGTCAGCAGCCCCATCGAGAACAGGCGGGCGTCGGAGACCGGAGGCAGGTCCCCGGCCGGGGCGAACGGCGAGCGGCCGCCGGGCTTGAGCATGCTCCAGGCGAGGTAGGCCAGGTAGGCAGCCCCGGCGAGCTTGACCACCAGGAACGCCACCGGCACGGCGGCGAACAAGGCGGACAGCCCCGCGGCCGCGGCCAGCAGATAGGCCACGAATCCCACGGCCGTCCCGCTCAGGCTGACCAGGCCCGCCCTGCGCCCTTGGGTGATGGCGCGGGACGCGAGGTGGATCATGTTCGGTCCCGGCGTGAGGGCCATGCCCAGTTCGATCAGGGCCACTCCCCCGACTGCGGTCGCACTGATCACCGGTCACCCTCCTCGTCGCTCGTCGGGCGCCTGATGCGGATGGGGGCACCCGGGTGCGGCGGACGGCTGTGACGCATGGCCGCAACCGTGAAGCCCGAACACCCGTGCCACAGATTACGCGATCAGGGGAACCGGCCGGTCAGGCGAACCAGCCAGTCACGGGAGCCAGCCGGCCAGAGGAGCCAGCCAGTCAGGGGGACCAGGCCGCCAGAGGAACCGGCCGGTCAGGCCATCAGTGCGGAATCCCGTCGATCAGTTCCCGCGCCCCCTGCCGCAGCAGCGCCACCGCCACCGACATCCCCAGCGTCGCCGGGTCCAACGGCCCCGCCCACTCCTGCGCGTTGAGCACCCGCTTGCCGTCGGGGGTGAACACACAGCCGCGCAGCGACAGGTCGCCGGAGCGTTCTGCGCGGGCGTAGCCGGCGATCGGTGAGTTGCAGTGGCCCTGCAGGACGTGCAGGAACATGCGCTCGGCCGTTGCCTCGCGCCAGGTATCGCGGTCGCCGAGACCGGTCACCGCCTCCAGCGTCGACTCGTCGCCCTCGCGGCACTGCAGCGCCAGGATCCCGGCGCCGATCGGCGGGCAGATCGCCTCCGGCGAGAGGACCTCCGTGATGACGTCGGTGCGCCCGATCCGTTCGAGCCCCGACAGCGCTAGGAGGAGGACGTCCGCGTCGCCCGCCGCCATCTTCTCCATGCGACGGTTGGCGTTCCCGCGCATCGGGACGCATTCCAAGTGCGGGTGGGAGGCCGCGAGTTGGGCGACGCGGCGGACCGAGGACGTGCCGACCCGGGTGCCTTCGGGCAGCTCGTCGAGGGTGCGGCCCGCCGGGTCGATCAGTGCGTCCCGTACGTCGTCCCGCTTCAGGTACGCGCCGAACGTGCAGCCCTCGGGCAGCGGCCGGTCGGCCGGGATGTCCTTGAGGCAGTGCACGGCGAGGTCGGCCTGCCCGTCGAGCAGCGCCCGGTCGACCTCCTTGGTGAACGCGCCCTTGCCGCCGAGCTTCGACAGGTCGCCCATCCACTTGTCACCGCTGGTCGTGACCGGCACGACCTCGGTCCGGATCCCGGGGTGCAGCGCGGCGAGTTCGGCGCGGACACGCTCCACCTGGGCCAGAGCCATCGGCGACGAACGGGAGACGATTCGGATCAACTCGGCTGACATGCCGACACGATAGCCCCTTCGGCGTGACGGGGATCGACACCCCCGCGCGCAGTGGGCCGCCCTCACCGGGGCCTCACCGGGCCCTCACCGGGGCTCGGCACTCCGCGACCAGCCGCGCGCCTCACCCTCGTCGATGAGCCGCCGCCCGGCCTCCCACAGCGACGCCGACGCCTCCCCGATCACCGCTTTGCGGGCGCGGACGTCGTCGGCGGTGACGCCCGGGGTGCGCCAGGTGCCCCCGCGTGCCATCCAGTTGAGGAGGAGGGGCTGCAGCCGGTCCATCGCCTTGGCGAACGCCGCTTCAGGGGTGCGCCGTTCCTCGAACTCGTCCCACAGCGCCCTCATGCGCCGGCCCTGGTCCGTCGGGAGCAGAGCGAACAGTTCGTCGGCCGCGGCACTCTCGCGCTCCTGCTGATCGTCGCCCGCGGCACTGTCATACAGGGGCGTGTCCCCGGCGTAGATCTCCACCAGGTCGTGCAGGAGCACCAGTTGGACGGTGTGCCCGACATCGATGGGACGGTCGGAGTGCTCGGCGAGGACGCTCACCATCATCGCCAGGTGCCAGGAGTGCTCCGCGTCGTTCTCCCGGCGATCCGCCGCGGCCAGCGGGGACTGCCGAAGGACGGTCTTGAGCTGATCCACCTCGACGAGAAAGGTGAGTTGGTCCCGCAGTCGGTCGTCGAGGCCTTCGGGGAAGGGCGTCTTGTCGGCAAGCAGGCTGCGGCGCTCGTCACTCATGTCTTCATCGTGGCATGTGCCGACCGGCCCGCGGCATCCCGCCGCTCCCCCATGGAGGCGGGTCCTCATGCAGGGCGCAGGATGCCTTCCACCCCGTGCAGGAACGTCTCGGAGATGAGCGCGGGGTCGAAAAGGCAGCCGGCGGCCATGGCGCCGTCCCGCAGCATGACGAAATGCCGGCCTGCCGCGTCCGCGGGCGTGCAACCGGCCTGGTCGAGCAGCTCGACGGCGGTCTCCAGGAACCATTGGCGATGCGCCAGTACGGCCTGGTGGACCGGGTGGGACGGGTCGGGGTATTCGGCCGCGGCGTTCAGGAAGGCGCAGCCGCGAAAGCCCGAGGACCGGATGCCCTCGGTGATCGTGCGGGCGACGGCGCGGACCGTGTCGGGGGCCGGCAACTCCTGGGCGCGGACGGCCTCGACCTGGCCCCGGATGGCCTGGTCGGCCTGGAGCAGATAGGCGAGGACGAGTTCTTCCTTGCCCTTGAAGTGCCGGTACAGCGTGGCCCGGGTGACCTGGGCCTCTTCGATGATCCGGTCCACACCGACCGAGTGGATCCCCTCGGTGTAGAAGATGCGGGTCGCCGTGGAGAGCAGCCGCGTCCGCGCCTCGGACGTCCTGCCGCCTGTCGTGCTCGCGCTCATGGCGCCACCGTACCAGGCAGACGAGGGAGAACGTTCGGTCTTGACGGCGGGCCGCGGACGGCCTTAGATAAAAAGAGACCGAACGTTCTCCCTCGGTCGAGCGCTCCGGCGCGGCACGCCTTCACGCCTCTTCACGCCTTCTTCTCTGCCCTTCGAAAGGGATCCTCATGGAAACCGTCGTCTCCACGCCCGCCCCCGCAACGAGCCCCGTCGCGGCGCTGCGCCGCCTGTACCTGCTCCGCTTCGCCTTCGCGGCCGTGTGGGCCGGCCTGCTGATCACGAGCGCCGACACCTTGGGACCCCTCAGCAAGACGCTGCTGGTGCTCTATCCCTTGTTCGACGTGGCCTGCGCGATCGTCGACGTACGCTCCGCCAGGGCCGACCGCGGTCCGGTGCGCGGCCTCTACGCGAACATCGCGCTCAGCGTCCTGACCACCGCCGGGCTGATCGCGGCCGTCTCCTCCGGCATCCCGGCCGTGCTGCGCGTGTGGGGCGCCTGGGCCATCACCGCGGGCCTCGTCCAACTGACCGTCGGCGTCCTGCGGCGCGGCATGGGCGGACAGTGGCCGATGATCGCCAGCGGCGGCATCTCGGCCCTCGCCGGGGCCTCCTTCCTCGCCCAGGCGGCGAAGGCCGACGCCTCCCTGACCAACCTGGCCGGATACGCCTTCCTCGGCGGCGTCTTCTTCCTCGTCTCCGCGCTTCGCCTGCGGCGGTAAGGCAGATGCGGCGGTAAGGCAGCACCGCGGTGGAGGGCAGCCCCTGCGCTTCCCCATCGTCAACTTCGAGCCGTGCCAAGAGTGCGCCGCTGAACCAGAGACGCTCGCCGCCCCCGTCGCCGCACTGCTCACCACCACCGCGGTCCGGCCGACTCGGCGCACTCACGGGCATCGAGCTCGTCAACGATCCGGCCATCCTCCCGGGAACCCTCCACCTCCGCCCCCGAAAGGCAACACCATGCACTGCGAAGACTGCACCGGCACCATCTGCCCCGAAAACTACCGCTTGCGAACCCTGTCCCTACGACCTCTCCCACCGCTGCGCCTGTGAATGCCGTCGCTTCGCAGGCCGCGCCAGTGAGGACTGACCCATGCCTCTCGCACTCCGCACCGCTCGCGCCTACCTCCTCGCCGCGGCCGCGCTCACCGCCGGTGGCGTCCACGTGGGCGTCACCGAATCCCCCTGGCTGTGCCTCCCGAGCCTGTGCCTCGCCGCGGTCCTCGTCCTGTGCGCCCTGCACTCGTACGCCGAGCACCAGGCGTCCTCGCCGCGTGCGAGCGCGCACGGCGTGCCGCGCTCGGCGAGGAGCTCGACGCCGCGCCGCCGTACTGCCGCCTCGGCCACCGCTCACACGGGTACGCCCACGGCACGGGCCGCGTGCGCCCGCCCGACCCGCGCAGTCCCAGAGTCGCGAACTCGTAGGACGCACTCAAGAAGGTAGGGCCGCCTGACCGCCTGACGAGTTGTGCAGCTCACTGCTCTACTCGGGATACCGGGCAGGCGTACCGGCCCTCGACGACGCCGCCCTCTACGACGCCATCGCCGACGGGCCGCCGGCCGAGCCGCTCCCCGTGAGCCGTCACGCGAATGGCCAGGGCATCGACCTGTGCGACCGACCTTGCCGTCACGCTGCAGATGGGGCCAGAGTCTGGCTTCATGATCGCTCAGATAGTGACGCTCGTCGGTGTCCTCGTCGGTGCCCTGACCTCATTCCTGGCGACGACCATGGCCGAGCGCACCCGACATCAACGAGCCATGGCGACACGCTGGGACGAGCGGAAGCTCGACACCTACATCGAGTACGCGGCGTGCGTGAAGGAAATATCCAGCACGGCCAAGCGAGCCCGCCGGAGCGCGGAGGGAACGGATGACCGGCGGGAGTTCCTCGCGGCGATGGAGACGGCCGAGCTGAGGAGAAGCGTGCTGTTCGAGACGCTCGTCCTCCTGGCGTCGTCAGCGGCGGTCGAAGCCGCGCGCGAAGTCAACGTCGCCCTGTGGCAGGAAGAGAACGCGGCCCGCGAAGGGTCCGCTCCCTCGGAAGGGGGGCTTAGGCTCATTGAACTCATCAACCGCTATCACGAACAGGCCCGAGTCGATCTGGGCGTTCAGCACAGCGCCTGACGCAACGACAGCTTCGCAACGTCTCGCACGGAGAACGCGCGGCCGAGGATCGTGCCGTCGACTTCCTGCTGCACGGCCACCACCGGGCCACACAACCCGAAGGGGACACGCATGGCGGCGCAGTGCAAGCTCTACCGCAACACCCCGCAGCTCATCGCACCCCGGACGTGGACGCTGGTCACCTACGAACGGGCGATCCGTAACGACCGGGGCATGGAGCAGGACCTGGCACTGATCGTGCCCGACCGCGACGGGGATTTCGTGTGGGCGCGGAACATCCGCTGGGAGCCGGTCACCCAGCCCGAAGGGGACGTCAGAGTCCGCCAGTTCATGTCGCGGTTCATCCGCGACCCCCACGGCATCCGTGACGACACCGGGGCCGGGGACCGGATGGACTCACCGGGCCGCGACTGGGACACCACGATGTGGCCGTTCTTCGGCCGTGCCGGGCAGCCGGTCGGCGTCGAGGTGTGGCACGACCACCACGAGCCGGCCGCGGTCGGGCACGCGCAGTTCGTCGGTATGACGTGGGACTACTGACGAAGGCTCGGCCAAGACCGATCCGTGGTCCGCGCCGCGGTCGGCATCCAGCAGGCGGCCCGGCGGCACCGCCCACCACCGCGGCGGCCGGGTCCGGGCAGGGGCATGCGGGCATCGCATGACCCTGCCCGGGGTTCGATGGCTGGTTCTTACGCCTCGCCCCGCGCCATCGCCAGCAGCCGGTCCAGCACGCGCGGGCCGCCCGCCCGCAGCCCGTCGTGCTCGAACTCGTTCGTCACCCACGGCCGAAGGCCGCGGATGGTCCGGGCCGTGCGCAGCGCGTGCTCCGTGTCCACGTACATGTCGTCGTGGTAGACGGCGGCGACCGCCGGGACCTCGTTCGCGGCGAGCCGCGTCGGGTCGTACAGCGGCGCCCAGTCGGTGCGGGCCGCGACCCGCTGTGCGACCTCGCGCAGCGGGCGCAGCGCCGGGTCGCTGTCGAACTGCCACGGGTGGACGGTCTCGCCGGTGAACAGCAGCGGCCCGCCGCCCGCGAGGGTCTTCTCCCCGTCGAACTGCGGGAATTCACCGCGTACGCGCTCCGCGGACCAGTCGGTGGCCCGGCCGCCCTGCGCGTAGATCGCCTCGTGCACCAGGGCGTACAGCGGGTGGGAGCGGTACGAGAGCGCGCCCGCGACCCGTTCGCAGAACGCGTCCGACAGCTCCCGCCCGCCCGGAGTCCGCACGAACGCGTCCTCAAGGAGGTAGTGCAGCCGGTCGCTGCCATCCCCCGCGCCGAGCCAGATGCCGAGGGACTGGAAGGCGGGGACGGTCAGCCGGTAGCCGTTCGGCAGGACGGGCTCGTGGTCGAGCACGTACGCGGCGATGTCCCGCGCCCGCTCGATGTCCATCGGGTAACGGGCGTAGTGCGCACGCACCTTGCGCTCGACGCGCGGGTACGCGGCCCGGTAGACGTCGTCCGCGTGGCCGTCGAGCGTCGGCAGGCCGCCCGTGACGATCGCGGTCTCCAGGCCCTCCGGCGCGGACGACAGATACCGGACGGCGCAGAAGCCGCCGAAGCTCTGGCCGAGGATCGTCCAGGGCGCGCCGCCGGTGACCTCCCGGCGGATGAACTCGCAGTCGCGCACGATCGAGTCGGCACGGAAGTGCCCTACGTAGGCCGCCTGCTGTTCGGCGTCGCCGCGCAGCGGAAGCGTCTGGCGGTTGACGGTGGCGGAGGCGCCGGTGCCGCGCTGGTCGAGGAGGAGGACCCGGTAGTCCTTGAGCGCGCGGCCGAGCCAGGCCGCCGGGCCGGAGAAGCGGTTGGCGCCGAAGCCGGGGCCGCCCTGGAGGTAGAGCAGCCACGGCAGGTTCTCGTGCGCGCGCCCCGGAGCCACGGCCTCGCGCGCGAAGAGCTCGATGCGCTCCCCGTCCGGGACGTCGTGGTCCAGGGGTACGGAGAATCGGCGGTCGGTCAGGACGACCCCGGCCTGTCGGTAACTGGCGGCGCTCAATGCGGCTCCTGTGCGGCGGTGCGGATGGTACGGATGGTTCGTCCGCCCAGTTTCCCACCCAGGTTTCTCGCCCCGGTCTCCCACTCCGGTTTCCCGCCCCGGTGATCGACCGGTGTCACATCCGGCGCTCCTGAACTGTCCTCTCTGTAGAAGCGGCTACAGAGATCAGAGACAGAAGCCAGAGACGGAAGCCAGAGAAAAGGAGCGTGAGGATGAAGGCCGTCATCGTGTGCCACTCCGTATCGCACGGCAATACTCGCCGCGTCGCCGACACCATGGCCGAGGCCCTGGACGCGAAGGTCGTCTCCCCGGAGGAGGCCGACCCCGCGGAACTCGCGGACGCCGACCTCGTGGGATTCGGCTCCGGCGTCTTCAACACCAAGCTGCACCCCCGCCTGACCGACTTCGCCAGGGCGCTGCCCGCCGGTCGGGGCCGGGCCTTCGTCTTCGCCACCAGCGGGCTCCCCGAGACACCGCTGACGCGATTCGCCCGCCCCCTGGTCCGTCTCCTCGAAGGCAAGGGGTTCGCGGTGGAAGAGACCTTCTCGTGCAGGGCGTTCGACACCTGGGCGCCCTTCAAGCTGGTCGGCGGCATCAACAAGCAGCGGCCGAGCGAAGGGGACCTCACCGCGGCACGGGAGTTCGCCACGCGGCTACGGGACGGTCGGGGACCGGTGACCTGAGAGGGGCTCCAGCACCACCACCGTGGTCTCGAACGACCGCTTCGCCGCATACGCGTCCAGGTTCTTCTCGATCTCACGCCAGCGGTCCCACAGCCGCGCCCGTTCGTCGCCCGTCGCGGCGCGCGCCCGCACCGTCCGCCGACCAGTGACCGTCTGGACCATCGCTTCGGGGTGTGCCTGAAGGTTGAGCCACCAGGCGGGCTCGCCTTCGCCCCACCCGTTCATCGCCAGCGTGACCAGATGCGGACCGTCCTGTACGTAGGCGACGATGACGCCGCGCGGGCGTCCCGAACGGCGCCCCATGGTGGTCAGCCGCAGGGTGCCCCACTTGTTGGGGCGCGGCTTCCACAGCCCGATCCGGCCGCCTGAGGCCCGGTGCACGCCCCGGTGCACCGACCAGGCCAGGCGGATGAACCAGCGCGGCGGGAGCCACGGCGCTTTCGTACGGTCCCGGGCCGGCATGGCGACCTCCCCCACGCACTGTTGGCTGCGGTTCCGGAGCACGCTAGTTGCGGGCGACCGCCCCGGGTAGGGCCGAACGGTCCGCTGACGCTCAGCGCGCGCCCAGGCTCGATCCGCGCACCACCAACTCCGGCTGGAGCACCACCCGTCGGTGCTCGTGCGCACGCCCCGGGTCGTCCGCCGCCTCGATCTCCTCCAGAAGGAGGTCCGCGGCAAGTGCGCCCATGTGGACCGCGGGCTGGCGCACCGAGGTGAGCGGGACCGCGGCCGCCGCCGCGAACTCGATGTCGTCGTAGCCGACGATCGCGATGTCGTCGGGGACCCGGACCCCGGCGGCGTACAGGGACTGCAGGACGCCGAGGGCGAGGAGGTCGTTGGCGCAGAAGACGGCGGTGGGGCGCTCGGTGAGGCCGAGGAGGCGGGCGCCAGCGTCGCGACCGGCGGCCACGTCGAGGCGTTCGGTCGGGAGTTCGCGCAGCGCGGAGGCAGGGAGACCGGCCTCTTTCAGGGCGCGCAGGGCGCCTTGGCGGCGGTCCTCGACCTGGTTGAGCGTGCGCGGTCCGCTGACGTAGGCGATGCTGCGGTGTCCCGCGTCGATGAGGTGGCGCACGGCGAGCGCGCCGCCGTTGACGTCGTCGACGGAAACCGAGCACTCGGTGGCGCCCTCGGCGACCCGGTCGACCAGGACGAACGGGATGTCGTGCCGGCGGAAGGCCTCCACGGTGGGGCCGGTCGCCTCGGCGGGCGTCAGGAGGACCCCGCGTACCCGCTGCTCGGCGAAGAGCGACAGGTAGTCGGCCTCCTCGGCGGGGCTCTGCGCGCTGTTGCACACCATCACCCCGAGCCCGGTGTCGCGCGCGGCACGCTCGGCGCCGCGCGCGACGTCCACGAAGAACGGGTTGCCCATGTCGAGGACGAGCAGGCCGATGATGCGGCTGCGTCCGGCGCGCAACTGGCGCGCCGACTCGCTGCGGACATAGCCGAGCCGTTCGATGGCGGCCTGGACGCGGGCACGCGTCGCGTCGGCCACGGCCTCGGGCCGGTTGATCACATTCGAGACCGTGCCCACGGACACCCCCGCTTCGCGGGCTACGTCCTTGATCCCCACGGACTGTCCCATCGGGTGTGGTCCTCCTGGTGAGCTGGTGCGGCAGTGGGAGTGTACGTGGCGGGGCCCGTCCGGTGTTCGACACATCGGACGACCGGGTGAATCGTTTTGATTTCTACGGCCATCCAACCAGCGGAGCGCGCCTCATCCCGCCCGCATCCGCCCATCCTGTCGCACCAGTGGGCCACAGACACTTACAGACACCACAGGCAAACCTCATGCACGCCCCTTGCCTCTCGAAGCGCGTACCTGAATCGTTTGAACCGGAACACCTTCACCGACGAAGGGACACCCCGAGATGCGCAGCGACATACGTCGCAGAACCGTCCTCGCCGCGAGCGCGGGCGCGGTGCCCGTCCTCGCGGCCGCGGCCCCGTCCGCCGCCGCGACGACCTCCACAGGACCCGCCGCCCTCCCCGCTCCCCCCAACGGCGCGGTCACCGGCCTCACCACCGAACACCGCGTCGACCCCCTCGGCACCGACGCCACCCGCCCCCGCTTCGGCTGGCGGCTCGGTTCGCCGAAACGGGGCCTGGCGCAGGGCGCGTACCGGATCCGGGTGGCGTCCAGCGCCGCGCGGCTCGCCCGCGCCGACGTGTGGGACAGCGGCCGCGTGACGTCGCCCGACTCGGTGGCCGTGCGCTACGACGGGCCCGAACTCACGGCGTCCACCGGGTACTTCTGGTCCGTGACGGTGTGGGACGCGGACGGCCGCGAGGTCGGCACCTCCCCCGCCGCCCGCTTCGAGACCGCCCTGCTCAGCAGCGACGGCGTCACCCGCTGGGACGGCGCCCAGTGGATCGGCATGAAGGGCAAGAAGCCCAACTCGGCGGGCGCGCCGCTGCTGCGGAGCCACACCGCGCTGCGCAAGGGCCGGATCCGCGAGGCACGGCTGTACGTGACGGCCCTCGGCGTCTACGAGGCGTACGTCAACGGCGAGCGCGTCACGGTCCCCGAGGGCGAAGACCGCACGCTCGAACTGCTCACCCCGGGCTGGACCAACTACGACACGAGCGTCAACTACATGACGTACGACGTCACGGAGTTGGTCACACGCGGCGGCGGCCGTGACGTGACGCTCGCCGCCGTGCTCGGCAACGGCTGGTACAACGCGCGCGTCTCGGAGGGAAGCAAGTACTACTCCAAGGACGGCAATCCGCTCGCCCTCAAGGCCAAGCTGCTGGTCCGCTACGCCGACGGCAGCACGCAGAGCGTCGTCACCAAGCCGGGCGCCGGGTGGAAGGCCACCGACACCGGCCCGCACCGCGCCGACGACATCTACGACGGCCAGACCTACGACTCCCGCAAGGAACTCACCGGTTGGACGGCGAGCGGCTTCGACGCCTCGAAGTGGTCGGACGTGGAGGAGGTCGGCTACGCCGCCAAGTACCCGGACGCCAAGCTGACCGCCTACCCCGGCGAGACGGCCCGCCTGATGGAGAAGTGGGACCGCACGCCCCAGTCGGCGACGGTCTACTCCGAGGTCACGGGCGAGGAGTCGAGCGCCAACGGCAAGGGCCGCATCGTCCCCGACCCCGCCCGCTCCACCAGCGGCGAGCCGGGCCCCCTCACCCTGCGCCCCGGTGACACCGCCGTCTTCGACCTCGGCCAGAACATGGTCGGCGTTCCCCAGTACACGCTGCGCGGTCCCGCCGGAGCCGAAGTCGTCGTCAGGTTCGGCGAGATGCTCAACGACGACAGCAAGGGCGCGGACGGCCCGGTGGGCTCGCTCTACCGGGCGAATCTGCGCTCGGCGAAGGCCACCAGCACGTACGTCCTCAAGGGCGCGGGCGACGGCGAGACACACCAGGACTCGCTCACCTTCTACGGCTTCCGCTACGTGTCGGTGGAAGTGACGACGAAGGACGCCGAGGTCACGGTCTCCGGCCTCACCGGCAAGGTCGCCACCTCCGCCCTGCGCGAGACCGGCAGCATCACGACCAACGACGACGACGTCAACCAGCTGATCAGCAACGTCCATTGGGGCCAGCGCGGCAACTACCTGTGGGTGCCGACCGACTGCCCGCAGCGCGACGAGCGGCTCGGCTGGACCGGCGACACGCAGGTGTTCTCCAGCACCGGCCTCTACAACACGGACTCCGTCGCCTTCCTCAGTCACTTCGAGGACATCCTGATCGAGTCGCAGAAGACGTACGGCGTCGACGGCGCGCAGTTCACTGCGGTCGCACCCGGCAACCGGTACAACGCGGCGGAGCCGTGCAGCGGTTGGGCGGACTGCGGGGTCGTCGTGCCGTGGACGGTGTGGCAGATGAGCGGCGACCGGACCATCATCGACCGCAGCTGGGACGCGATGGTCCACTACATCGACTGGATCAAGAAGAAGGGCGGCGACAGCTACGCCGGCCAGGGCGCGATCTTCGCCGACTGGCTCGCCTTCCAGAACACCGGCACCCAGCTGATGAGCGACGTCTACTACGCGTACAGCGTCCGCCTCATGTCACAGATGGCGCGCGCGACAGGCCGGACCGCGGAGTCGAAGGCGTACGAGGACCTCTTCACCCGTATCCGCCGCGCCTTCATGGCGAAGTACGTCGCGGTCGACGGCGACAAGATCACCGTCCGGTCCAGCCTCGGCGGCAAGCCGGTCATGGGCGGCGACCCGGAGGACAACAGCCAATCGGCCCTCCTCTGGGTCCTCAAGCTCGGCCTCTACGACACGCAGGCCCAACGCCGCGCGCTGGTCGGCCTGTTGGCGGACAACATCGGCAACGACGCGGCGTACAAGGCCGCCCACCCCGACAGCGCCCGCGTCGACTACGCGGAGAACACCCTCTCCGTCGGCTTCCTCGGCGCGAACGTCCTGGCCCCGGTCCTCACCGACGAGGGCCGCCCCGACCTCGCGTACAAGCTGCTGCACCAGGACGCGATGCCCTCCTGGCTCTACTCGGTGAAGAACGGCGCGACGACGATCTGGGAACGCTGGAACTCCTACTCCAAGGACGACGGCTTCGGCCCGGTGGAGATGAACTCCTTCAACCACTACTCGTACGGCGCGATCATGGAGTGGATGTACACATACATGGCGGGCATCGCCGGCGACCCCGACCACCCCGGCTTCCAGCGCTTCCGCCTCCAGCCGCACCTCGACCCGACCGGGAAGATCACCGAGGTCGACGGCCGACACCTCTCGCCGTACGGCGAGATCACCAGCAAGTGGTCCCTGTCCGACGACGGCACACTCTCGTACGAAGCCGTGGTCCCGGCCAACACCGAGGCCACGCTGTCCCTGCCGGCCGTCTCCGCGGACGCGGTGCGCGAGGGCCGCACACCACTGGCGAAGACCGCCGGGGTGCGCTTCGAGGGCTTCGCGGACAAGGTGGCGACGTATCGGCTGGGGCCGGGGAGGTATCGGGTGACGAGTTCGGTGCGCTGACGTCAGCACGCTGAGGGGCCTGGGGCGGCTCCAGGGTTCGGGGCGGCCCAGGCCACTCTCTCCGTGGCGACGGCAGTAGCGACGGCGCCAAGACACAGGCGTACGCCACGGTCAGGAGAGCAATCGACGTCCCGGATACGGTACGGGCATGGTGAATTTCGTGCTGGTTGCAGGCGCGCGGCTCGGGGCGTGGGCGTGGGACGAGGTGGTGCCGTATCTGCGTACACCGGGCCATGGTGTCTACCCGTTGACGCTGTCCGGTCTTGCTGAAAAGCGGGGCGTACCCGCGCGGCAAGCGACCCACGTCCAGGACATCGTTTCCGAAGTGGAACGCCAGGATCTGCGTGACGTGGTCCTGGTCGGTCACAGCTATGCAGGCATCCCGGTCGGCCAGGCCGCGGAGCGGATCGGCGACCGGCTGGCCCGCGTGATATTCGTCGACTCAAGTGTTCCAACTGACGGCGAGTCGTTTGTCTCGGCCTGGCCAGATGGCGGGGCGTCGGTGAAGGCTTCGATCGCCGAGCACGGTGGGTTCTGGCCGCCCGTGCCAGCTGCCCACTATGACGGCGAGGATCTCACCGAGGCGCAGATTGCGCGAATAGTCCGTGGCTCAACGCCTCACCCGGGCGCCACGCTGACCGAGCCCGCCGTGCTCGCGGGGCCACTCAGTGAACTTCCGGCGACGTACATCCTTTGCCTGATCGCGGGGACCGAGCCCGAGGATGCCGAGCCCGACGAAGACGTGGCCAAGCTGCTGAACAGCAAGCACTGGCGGCTGGCCAAGATGGTCACCGGCCATTGGCCGATGTTCTCCCGGCCGCGTCAACTGGCGCAGATTCTCATCGATTCCGCCGTGGAGTGACAGCACGTCCATGCATGCGGGCTCCCCACCGGTCGAGGCCGTGGGATGGAGCTTCTTCATCCGAGTCGTATGCCCACACCTATGCCCGCCGCCTCCGGCACACGCAGCGAAGGGGAACCCGCACCTTGGGCCTGGAGCGGGCGGTTCAACTCCTTCGCCAGCATGGCCAACCGGTGCGTCTCGGGCAGATCACCGCCGCCGACAGGACCTGGGCCTTCATGCTTTTCCTCACCGAGGATGCCGAATCACTAGGACTTGTCCGGCCGATCAAGGTCGGCCCAGGGGGTTCTGCAAGGATGCTGTGATGCAGCACATGCCGGATGAC
>NZ_JAOZYC010000095.1:0-315 GCF_035798155.1 Streptomyces endophyticus
GACAGTCGCCGCCCTGCTTGCAGGGGGGAGGAAAGTCCGGGCTCCATAGGGCAGAGTGCCAGGTAACGCCTGGGAGGCGCGAGCCTACGGAAAGTGCCACAGAAAATAACCGCCTAAGCGCGCAAGCGCCGGTAAGGGTGAAAAGGTGCGGTAAGAGCGCACCGCACGTCTGGCAACAGTTCGTGGCTAGGTAAACCCCACTTGGAGCAAGACCAAATAGGGTCCCAAGGCGTGGCCCGCGCTGGGACCGGGTAGGTTGCTAAAGGTGTCCAGTGATGGCCATCGTAGACGAATGACTGTTCAAGACAGAACCCG
>NZ_JAOZYC010000096.1:0-415 GCF_035798155.1 Streptomyces endophyticus
CGAAGGAACTGCTACACCATCTGCCGGCCCTGACACTGCACCGGCCTTCTGTGTCCGCCGACCCGACCTGGAAGATGCCGGGGATGCGGGGATCGCGGTTGCTTGACCGGAGACCACCTCACTGTCGATGTCCTGCGGTACCCGGGCTCAACACTCCACCCGGGCGATCCTGATGGCGCTCGGCTCCTCCGTTTCTTCCCTCTGGGATCAATCACTTACCTACTGCGGGTACTGCTCGGTGGCCTGCGGTAGCGCCACTCTTCGACAGCCAGCCCCGTCGCCCGTCCTGCGTCTGCTCTGGCTTGGAACCCCACTGCCGAACTTCCCGGTGCGCGCGCCCGCAGCCGACGCCTTCACCGAGGTGCTGCTCACTCAACTGCACTGCTGGATCCTGCACTTGCGGGTACTGCCACTG
>NZ_JAOZYC010000097.1:0-301 GCF_035798155.1 Streptomyces endophyticus
GTCGTCTGGTTTGAGTCTCACCACCCGCGTCGCACAGCGACACGCTACGCAGGCAGCCAGCACCCTTGTGTCTCACACCACCCCAAGGTACCCGGGGTGATGCCAGCCCATGTGAATTCCCTTGCAGCCTGGACGGTATTGCTACCGCCCTTGCCCAGCCCATCGGCCAACTGTTGCAAGGCTCACCGGATTAAGCGGCGAGTGCGAAACGTTCGTCGTTTGCAGTTAGTTTTTTTCTGCGGTTTTACGAGGTGACAGAACCTCGACATGCCCTGCTGCGTGCCCGAACCCACGTCGAAAC